>NZ_JBFNEH010000003.1:0-122471 GCF_040797425.1 Symbiobacterium sp.
TCATACAGAACACTTTTGGAAGTGCGACGTACCCACTTTCACTTGACAGACCCGAGGCGTTGGTGGCGGTTGACAATACTGCTGAACCCTTCTATAATCAGGCCAATACAAGAGGCGATGAGGGGAACCAGTAGGAGCACCCGCACCTGCAAAGAGAGCCGGGCCGTGCGGTGAAAGCCCGGTCAGGCCGCGGCCTCCGAACCCATCCCGGAGCCGGCGGCGACGAGTCGTCCCGGGCAGCCCGGCCCGTTATCCCCGGGGGCGCCTGGTTGGGCGCTGCAAATGAGTGGGCGTGCAGCGAGTCCTGCCGCTCAGGCTGGTGGTACCACGGGAACACCCCCGTCCGGCACGGACGGGGGGTTTTGTACTTTCATCGCGGTTTGCAAGGGAGGCAGTTCCTGTGCGGGAGCGACTGCGGCATTGCAAGCGGGTGATCATCAAGGTGGGCACATCAACCCTCACCCACCCCGGCGGCCACCTGCACCTGGGCCGGATGGAGGCGCTGGTGCGGCAGATCGCAGACTTACACTTTGAGGGGCGGCAGGTGGTCCTCGTCACCTCCGGAGCCGTGGGGGCGGGCCTGGGCCGGCTGGGCCTTGCCGAGCGGCCGCAGGAGGTGGCGGCCAAGCAGGCGCTGGCGGCGGTGGGGCAGGGGCTGCTGATGCAGCGGTACGAGGGGCTCTTCGGCGAGTACGGTCTCGTGGTGGGGCAGGTGCTGCTCACCCGGGAGGACCTGGAGGACGGGGCTCGGCGGACCTCGGCCGCTCAGGTGATGGAGCGCCTCCTGGCCTGGGGCGTGATTCCCATCGTGAACGAGAACGATACCGTGACCAGCGAGGAGATCCGGGTGGGCGACAATGACACGCTTTCGGCCCGGGTGGCGGCGCTGATCGGCGCGGACCTGCTCATCCTTCTCTCGGATGTGGACGGGCTCTACCCCGCCGACCCGCACCTGCACCCGGGGCTTGCGCCGCTGGCGGTCGTCTCGCCGGACGACGACCTCGACCGGATGGCCGGCGGGGCCGGGAGTGCCAACGGCACGGGAGGCATGGTGACGAAGGTGGCTGCGGCCCGCATCTGCGCCGCCCACGGCATCCCGATGGTGCTGGCCTGTGGCGAGCGGGCGGGCGTCCTGCGGTCCATTCTGGCCGGCGAAGAGGTCGGCACACTCTTTGTACGGGAGGGGTAAGGCAATGGCGGATCAGGTGAGGAACGAGCAGGAGCGTGCAGTGGAGCGGGCGCCCGACCCGCAGGCCGGGACCGGGCAGGCGGAAGGAGTGCCGGCTGTGAACCGGCACGAGGCGGTGGTGCGGGACATGGCCCGGCGCGCCCGGGAGGCGCAGCGGCGGCTGGAACTGACCACAACGGAGGAGCGCAATGCCGCCCTCGAGGCGATTGCGCGGGCTCTGGAGGATTCCACCGGTGCGATCTTGGCGGCGAACCGGGAAGACGTGGCGGCGGCAGAGGCCGCCGGCCTGCCGCGGCCGATGATCGCCCGCCTCCGGCTGGACGAGGGGAAGCTGGCCGGGGTGATCAAGGGCGTCCGGGCCGTGGCCGCGCTGCCGGATCCGCTTGCAACCGAACCTGAGGGCTGGGTCCGACCCAACGGCCTGCGCATCGAGCGGGTGCGGGTGCCGCTGGGTGTCATCGGCATCATCTACGAGTCCCGCCCCGGGGTGACGGTGGACGCTGCGGTGCTCTGCCTGAAGGCGGGCAACGCCGTGCTCCTGAAGGGCGGCAAGGAGGCGGCCCGGTCCAACGCGGCCCTGGGGGAGGCCATGTCGGCCGGGCTGAGCGCCGCTGGCCTTCCCCACGACCTGGTGGGGGTGCTGCCGCCCGACCGGGAGGCGGCGGTGGCCCTGATGAACGCCCGGGGGCTGGTGGACGTGCTCATCCCCCGGGGTGGCGCCGGCCTGATCCGGGCGACCGTGGAGCAGTCCAAGGTGCCGGTCATCGAGACGGGCACCGGGGTCTGCCACGTGTACGTCCACGAGGCGGCCGACCTGGCGATGGCCAGGGAGATCGTCCTCAACGCCAAGTGCTCCAACCCGGCGGTCTGCAACGCCGCCGAGACGCTGCTGGTGGACCGGTCGGTCGCCGCCCGCTTCCTGGCGGAGGTCGGTCCGGCCCTGGTGGAGGCGGGCGTGCGTCTCCGGGCCTGCCCCGAGGCGCTGGCACACCTGCAGGCCGCGGGGGTGGGGGCCCCGGCGGTCGAGCCGGCCACGGAGGCGGACTGGGAGGCCGAGTACCTGGATCTGCTCCTGGCCGTGAAGGTGGTGGGCGGGCTAGACGAGGCCCTGGCGCACATCGCTCGGTACGGCACCATGCACTCCGAGGCGATCGTCACGCAGGATGCCGCGGCGGCCGAGCGCTTCCTGCGGACGGTGGACGCCGCCGCCGTCTACCACAACGCCTCTACCCGCTTCACCGACGGCGGGGAGTTCGGCTTCGGCGCGGAGATCGGCATCTCGACGCAGAAGCTGCACGCCCGGGGGCCCATGGGCCTCGCCGAGCTTACCACGCACAAGTACGTGGTCCGCGGTACCGGGCAGGTGCGCTGATTGAGAGTGACTATCAATATGGCAACAGAATTCCATCATCTTGCGTGGAACGCTGTTCCCTCTGGCAGAACATCTGTGCTAAAATTGGATCGAGAGCGACTGCCGGCCGGCGGTGGACGGCGGGGAGGCTGGAGTTCCGCCCCCACCGGAAGTCGGCAGCGGGGCCAGGTGCGGTCGGGGTTGGGCTGACCCGCATCGCCACCCGGCCACTCCCGCCGTAAGGGAGGGAGCTGCCTGAGCGAAGGAGCACAAACGATTCGGTCCGTGGAGCGCGCCCTGGACGTCCTGCTCTGCTTCGCCGGCGAGCGGGGTGATCTGGGCGTGACGCAGATCGCTGCAAAGGTGGGGCTGTACAAGTCCACCGTGCACCGCATTCTGGCCGCCCTGGAGTCGCGCGGCTTTGTGCGCCAGGACGAGGCCACCGGCCGCTACCACCTGGGGCTGAAGGCCCTGGAACTGGCGCAGGCCTATCTGGCTTCCGGGGACCTGCCCACGGTCGCGCTGGGCGAGATGCTGCAGCTCAGGGACCTGGCCCAGGAGACCGTGAGCCTCTACGTGCGCGACGGGGCGGAGCGCGTGCGGGTGCAGCGTGCGGAGGGGCCGCTGACGGTGCGGCGCGTGGTCGGTTTGGGGGAGCGGTTGCCGCTCTACCTGGGGGCATCGGGCAAGATCCTGCTGGCCTGGTGCCCGCCGGAGGAGCGGGCGCGCCTCCTGGACGAAACGCTGCCGCCCGGCTTCGACCGTGCCGAGCTGGAGGCGCGGCTGGAGCAGGCCCGGCAGCAGGGCTGGGCGATGAGCCACGAGGAGCGGGAGGAGGGCGTCGCTTCTGTGGCGGCACCCGTCATCGACCGCGCTGGCCGCTGCGTGGCCGCCCTGGCCATCTCGGGCCCGGTGAGCCGCTTCACCGACGAACGGGTGGAGTTGTTCAGTCGCGCCGTGCAGGCGACGGCCAGAGCGATCGGGTTGAAGCTGTGATGGGGCGGCAGGCAGCGAGGGGCGAGCCGCAGGCCCTGGTCCGTGCGGTGGGGGCAACGGGCTCTGGGCGGTGAATGACGACCGAGGGTGCCACGCGGGTGTACCCGCTGATCGCACCGACATGCGGACGTAGTAGAATGCCTTGCCGGTCGCGCAGCGGCCGGCATCCCCAGCAAACACATCATTCGATAGTAGAAAGCCTCCACCACGACGACTTCGGGTGGAGGCTTGTGTTCATCCGGGGCCGTGTTCTCACCTGGCTACTGGTGCGTGCGGAGTCCAACCGGTGGGCCGTCTTCACACCACCTACCACCCACCACCCCTACTCACTACCCTAACCCGCTGCCCCCTGCCCACTACTCACTGCCCGCTACCCACCATCCACCATCCTCCATCCACCATCCTCCATCCTCCATCCACGACTCGCCGCCTGCCACTCACGGCCCACCGCCCAGACCCGACCGCTCACCGTCCCTTTGTCAATCGGTGTCGGTTGGTTTGCTAGAGTATGGGTATACCGAATCGTTGCGGGGCGCAAGGAGGAGGAAGCCGTGCGGGAACTCCACGTGGACCAGGTGGCGGACGCCGTCGCGCGCCTGGTGCAGGAGGCAAACTTCGATCTGTCGGATGACGTGAAGCGGGCCCTGGCGAACGCACAGTCGCTGGAGGAGGCCCCCGTCGGTCAGACGGTGCTGCTGCAGATCGTGGAGAACTACACCATCGCCGAGACCGAGCGGGTGCCGATGTGCCAGGACACGGGCGTGGCCCTCGTCTTCCTGGAGGTCGGCCAGGACCTGCACCTGGTGGGGGGCGACCTGAAGGAGGCCGTGAACCGCGGCGTCGCCAAGGGCTACAGCGAAGGTTTCCTGCGGATGTCCATGCTCAACGACCCGATCGAGCGCGTGAACACCCGCAACAACACCCCGGCGATGATCTACATCGACATCGTGCCAGGCGACCGGCTGAAGATTACCGTCGACGCCAAGGGCGGCGGCTCGGAGAACATGAGCCAACTCCGCATGCTTCCGCCGTCGGCCGGCTGGGAGGGGGCGAAGCAGTTCATCGTCGAGACGGTGGCGGCGGCCGGGCCCAACGCCTGCCCGCCCCTGATCGTCGGCGTCGGCATCGGCGGCAACTTCGACAAGTGCGCGCTCCTGGCCAAGAAGGCGCTGCTCCGGGAGGTCGGGGCGCCGAACCCCAACCCCGTCTGGGCCGCCCGGGAGCGGGAGCTGCTGGAGGAGATCAACAAGCTGGGCGTCGGCCCCATGGGGCTGGGCGGCACGGTCACCGCACTGGCGGTGCATGTCGAGGTGATGGGTTGCCACATCACCGCCCTGCCTGTGGCCGTGAACATCGAGTGCCACAGCCACCGGCACAAGGAGGTGATCCTCTGATGGCCCGCCTGCACGTCACCACGCCGATCACGGATGAGCAGGTCCGGCAGATCCGGGCCGGTGACGAGGTGCTCATCACGGGCTATATCTACACCGCCCGGGACGCGGCGCACAAGCGCATGCTGGAGGACCTGGCCGTGGGTCGGCCGCTGCCCTTTGATCCCCGTGGCGCCGTGATCTACTACGTGGGGCCCACCCCGCCCAAGCCGGGCCAGGTGATCGGCTCGGCCGGCCCCACCACCTCCTACCGGATGGACAAGTACACGCCCGACCTGCTCCAGCAGGGTGTGAAGCTGGTCATCGGCAAGGGCTACCGTAGCGATCCGGTGAAGAGGGCGCTGGTGGAGTACGGGGCGGCCTATCTGGTCTCCACCGGCGGCGCGGGCGCACTGCTGGCCCGCACCGTGGAGGAGTCGGAGGTCATCGCCTACGAGGACCTCGGGACCGAGGCCATCCGCCGTCTGAAGGTCAAGGACTTCCCCACCATCTGCATCAACGACGCCTTCGGCGGCGATCAGTACTTCGCCGGCCAGTCCCAGTGGGTGAAGCCCGACGCCATGGTGAAGCCCAAGCCGCCCATCGCCAGCGAGTGATCAGCTGCCGGTTCCGTGACCGCCCGGCGCCGCCGCGTAGGCGCCCCGGGCCGGCGCCTGGCCGCATCGGTGCCGCCGGGGGTGGTGTGGGCGCCCCGGGCTGGTGCCTGGCCAAACCCGTGCCACCGGGGGTGACCATTGCCCCCGCAGACGCCTGGAATGTGCTGCGAGGCAGCCGCCCCGCTGGGCCGCACAGGCCCCGGGGCGGCTTTGCGCGCATCCGGCTGCCCGTGCGGACATGCTACTGGTCAGATTGAAGAGGATAAGGGGGATTCACCCAAATGGACACAAGGGAATCCGCACGGACCGCCGCCCTGCGGCTGCACGAGGTGAACCAGGGGAAGCTGGCCGTGGCGGCGAAGGTGCCGCTGCGCACCCAGGAGGATCTCTCCCTCGCCTACTCGCCCGGTGTCGCCGAGCCATGCCGCGCCATCGCCGCCAACCCCGAGGAGGTCTACCGGTACACCGCCCGCGGCAATCTGGTGGCCGTGGTCTCGGACGGTAGCGCCGTGCTGGGCCTGGGCAACATCGGCCCGGAGGCCGCCCTGCCGGTGATGGAGGGCAAGGCGCTGCTCTTCAAGGCCTTCGCCGGGGTCGACGCCGTGCCGCTGGTGCTGGCCACGCAGGAAGTGGAGGAGATCGTCCGGGCCGTTCGCCTCGTGGCGCCGACTTTTGGCGGGATCAACCTGGAGGACATCGCCGCGCCCCGGTGCTTCGAGGTGGAGCGGCGTCTGCGGGAGCAGCTGGACGTCCCGGTCTTCCACGACGACCAGCACGGCACTGCCATCGTGGTTGCCGCCGGTCTGCGCAACGCACTGAAGCTGGTCGGGAAGCGCCTGGACGAGGTCCGCGTGGTCGTGGAGGGCGCCGGGGCCGGCGGGCTGGCCGTGGCGGGGCTGCTCCTGGACATGGGCGTGACGGACCTCACGCTGGTGGACTCCCGGGGCATCCTCTGGCCCGGGCGGCCGGAGGGGATGAACCGGTACAAGGAGGAACTGGCCAGGCGGACCAACCCCCGCAAGCTGCGGGGCGGGCTGGCGGAGGCCCTGGTGGGGGCGGACGTGGCCATCGGGCTGGCGCGAGGCGGCACCACCACCCCGGAGATGGTGCGGGCCATGAGGCGGGACCCCATTATCTTCGCCTGCTCGAACCCCGACCCGTCCATCTGGCCTGAGGAGGCCAGGGCAGCGGGTGCCGCCGTGGTGGGCACCGGCCGCTCCGACTACCCCAACCAGCTCAACAACGTGCTCGCCTTTCCCGGGCTCTTCCGGGGCGCGCTGGACGTGCGGGCCCGGGCCATCACCGAGGGCATGAAGCGGGCGGCCGTGGACGCCATCGCCGGCCTGGTCGCTCCGGAGGAGCTCACGCCGGACTATATCCTCCCGCGGCCGCTGGACCCCCGGGTTGCCCCGGCCGTAGCGGCGGCGGTGGCTGCGGCGGCGATGGCGGAAGGCGTCGCTCGGGTGCAGGTGGAACCTGCGGCGGTGGCGGCCCGCTGCCGGGAGCTGACAGCGGGCCGGGCGCGAGCCTGATGGCGTCCCGGACGGGAGTGGCTGCTGGCCTGCGGCGCAAGCGTCTGGCGCCCCGCGACCTCCTTGACCGCGAACGGGGACGGGGGGCAGCGGCACAGCCCACGGACTGCCAGAAAAATACAGGGAAAATAGGACCCGTATTTTGGGCGCGATAGGGGGAATTTCTTCCCCCTATCACCCCGTTACCCCCGTTTCCCCCCCTCCGAAGGCGGCTTCGGAGGGGTTCTGTCTGTCGATTGCCGTCGATCTGGGCGACAAACGCGTAGAAGCCTGTCGATTCAGGGCGGTGCCGAACGCTTCGGGAGACGGATATAGGGAACCTGGGCCCCCTACCCGCCGGAAAATAGGGGGAAATCCAGCCCCATATTTTCCCCGGGTGCCGCACGGGCCGCCGGGGCATTCCCACGGGCCTGCCAGACGTCCTCCTTCTGGGCGGGGGGCGCTGCACGAGCCCCACCCTGCGGGTCAGCCCGGCGCGACTGGCGCCCGGGCGGCCCGCCGACGTGCTCTTACCGGGCGGGGCGCGGTGGAAGGGCTCCGTCGCGGCGGCTGACCAGGCCCCGGGAGGGCGCACCGAGGGGGTCCCGGGCATCCTCGCGGCGGTGCCGGCGTCCGTCCGGCCCGACCGCTTCCCGAATGGCACCGGCCCGGTCGCCCTCAACGGGACCGGGACACCCATGCCAACGCCGGCCGGGGGCCACGGGCTGAGGGTACACGCCATTCCGGGCGACGGTCTCGGGCCGGTTACGCCCCTCTTGTTGACAGAACGATTCCCAAAAGCCTCGGTTCTGTGATAAAATTCTCAGGTGGCCAGTCATTTTGGGGACGTGACTGTCAGCATATGGGGGTGTGCGGATGAAGCTCTACGAGTACTTGGCCAAGCGGATGTTCGCCGAGCACGGGATTCCGACGGGCAACGGCATTCTCTGCACCACGCCTGAGGAAGTCGAAGAGGCCGCACGCAAGATCGGCCCGTGCGCGGTGAAGGCGCAGGTCTTGGTGGGGGGCAGAGGCAAGGCCGGCGGCATCAAACTGGCCAACACGCCTGAGGAGGCCCGGGCGCGGGCAGCCGAGATCCTGGGCATGAACCTCAAAGGGTACATCGTGGACAAGGTGCTGGTGGACCCGCAGATCAAGATCGAGAAAGAGTATTACGTCTCCATCTCCCTCGACGGCATGGCCCGGAAGCCGCTGATCATGGCCTCAGCCTACGGCGGTGTGGAGATCGAGTCCGTGCCGCACGACAAGATCGTCTTCTCCCATGTGGACATCCTGACCGGGCTCCTGCCGTTCCAGGCCCGGGAGATCGCCCGCAAGATCGGCCTCACCGGCGACCTCGCGCAGCAGTTCGCGCAGATCCTGCTGGGCCTCTACCAGGCGTTCCGCAAGTACGACGCGGAGCTGGTGGAGATCAATCCGCTCGCCCTCACTGACGGCGGCACGCGGCTCATCGCGGCTGACGGCCGGTTCAACGTGGAGGACGACGCACTCTTCCGTCATCCCGAGTTCCCCCGGGTCCAGGAGGGGACCGATCTGGAGCAGAAGGTGCGCGCCATCGGTCTCGCCTTCGTGCAGCTGGACGGGGACATCGCCGTCATGGCCAACGGCGCCGGGATGGCGATGGGCACCCTCGACACGCTGGCCTACTACGGCGGGCGCCCGGCCAACTTCCTGGACGCGGGCGGCGGTTCGGGCGTCGAGCCCACCGCCCAGGCGTTCGACGCCCTCCTGCGCACCCGGCCCAAGGCGATCTTCGTCAACATCTTCGGTGGCATCACCCGGTGCGACCTGGTGGCGGAGGCCATCGTGCAGGTGAAGAAGGCCAAGGGCATCGACGTGCCGCTGGTCGTGCGCATGGTGGGGACCAACGACGTGCGCGGCCGCGAGATCCTGGCGGAGAACGGCATCCAGGCGTACACCGACATGGGCGAGGCGGCCAGGGCGGCCGTTGCCGCAGCTTACGGCAAGGGGGCGTAGCAGGGTCATGGCCATCATCGTCAACGAGCAAACGCGTGTGATCGTCCAGGGAATCACCGGTTCCCAGGGACAGTTCCACACCGGGCAGATGCTGGCGTTCGGCACCCAGATCGTGGGCGGCGTCAACTTCAGCAAGGCCGGGCAGGAGGTCCACGGTGTTCCCGTCTTCGCCACCGTGCACGAGGCCGTGGAGAAGACCGGCGCCAACGCCTCGGTCATGTTCGTCCCCGCACCCGGCGTGAAGGACGCCGCGTTCGAGGCCATCCACGCGGGCATCAAGGTGCTGGTGCTCATCCCGGAGCACGTGCCCACCCAGGAGACCATGGAGATCATCGCTTACGCCCAGCAGAAGGGCGTGCGGGTGATCGGCCCCAACACCTTCGGCATCATCTCGCCGGGGACGAAGACCAAGCTGGGCATCATGCCCAACCACATCTACAAGCCGGGCCCGGTGGGCATCGTCGCCCGCTCGGGCACCCTCTCCTACGAGATCGCCTATAATCTGTCCAACGCCGGTCTGGGCCAGACCACGGTCATCGGCATGGGCGGCGACCGGGTGATCGGCACCAACTTCGTGGACGCCCTGGAGCTGTTCAACAGCGACCCCGAGACCGAGGCCATCGTCATGGTGGGCGAGATCGGCGGCATCCAGGAGGAGCTGGCCGCGGAGTACATCAAGGAGCACGTGCGGAAGCCGGTGGTGGCTTACCTCGCCGGCAAGTCCGCCCCGCCCGGCAAGCGCATGGGCCACGCCGGCGCCATCATCGAGGGCAACCGGGGGACCTACCAGTCGAAGGTAGAGGCCCTCACCTCCGCCGGGGTGAAGGTGGCGGAACTGCCCTGGCAGATCGTGGACCTCGTGCGGGAAGCGCTGCGGTAAGGACGACTCGGGGCGGTCCCGGAGGCGCTCCGGCAGCGACCGGGGTGTCCGGGGTGCACGGCGGCCTCCGGCAGTGGCGTCGGGGTGGGCGGGCGTGGACGATGCCCGTTCGGCGCGATCGTGAGCCCGGAACATGCGAGGAGATCGCACACCCACCTCGAATAATCAGGATGAAATCATGAGTGCGGCTTACTGCCGAGGAGGGACCCGCTCGTGGTGACCAAGCTGGATGTCGGCCGCAGCTACCGGCTGGTGCGAGACTACGAGATCCACGACGAGAAGACAGGCACGCTGAAGTACCTCATCCGGTCCGGCGAGGTGGTCAAGGTCCGGAAGATCGACGAGGAAAACGACCACGTCTACTTCGAAGGAGTGCCCGTGCCGGCATTCTACCAAGCCTTCCTGATGCACGTGACTCCGGTCGATGCATAGGGGTATCTTACAGGGGCAGACCGAGCGGATCGCCGGTCTGCCCCTTTGCTGCGCGCACCATGGCCAGGAAGGTCAGCAGGGCGCAGAGGACGGCGGTCCAGCGGTAGACTTCGGCCGCGAGATGCCAGACCTGGTTCACGAGGGGGACGCCCGTCCGGAACCAGGCGTCATAGCAGACGCGGGAGAACAGGGAGATGGCCGTGAGCAGAAGGTTCACCTGCAGCGCCCAGAGCAGGCCGGCCCGGCCGTGGTGGGCCAGGAAGGGCGAGCGCCCGCGGGCCCAGGCCCAGAGCCCCCCGGCGAGCAGCAACCCGCCGGGCACGGTGTAGAGCCAGTCCGGGACCGGCCACTGCGGCAGGAGCCAGGAGTCGAGCGGCAGCCGCAACGCACCCGTGTAGGCGAGCACCGCCAGGACGCGAGCAGAGACGGTACGCAGGGGCGGCGTGCGCAAAGTGACGGCACCCGCAGCCCGGAGGCGCCGGGCGAGGGATTGCACCGCCGGGGCGAGCCTGGCCAGCGAACGCCCACCCGTGGGGCGCACTGCGATTCGCGGCAAGAGCGAACACCTCCCGAGGAAGGATTTCCCCCCGGCGGGGCACGCTATGCACATGGACGTTTACCTCTTCGGCGCCGGCGCTTCTGCCGCCGAGGGCGCCCCTGCCACCCGGGATCTGTTTCCGATGGCCTACCGCGACTTGGGGCCGCCGTTCGACTCCGAGGTGCAGGCCGTCTGGGATTTCCTTTCGGCGGTCTTCCAGCGGCCGGTGGACGGGCCGGCGGCGTTTGCTCACCTGCCGCCCCTGGACGAGGTGATCAGCCTGGTCGACTGGTCGCTGCACGTCGACCAGGGGCTCGGGCCCGACTACGATCCGCCCCGGCTCTACCGGGTGCGGGAGGCCCTGGAGCATCTGGTCTGCAGCGTGCTGGAGGCGGCGCAGAACCGGCGCCGGCCGGGTGACGGCCCTCACGCGCGCTTTGCCCGGGCGCTTGCCGCCCGGCCGCCCGGCACGTATGCCCTGATCTCGCTCAACTACGACACGCTGCTGGACGACGCGCTGCTCAGTGCCGGGCTGCGGCCAGACTACGGCCTGAACCCGGGCGAGGGGGGCGCTCCCCTGCTGCTGAAGCTCCACGGCTCCCTCAACTGGGCCCACTGCCCGGCCTGCGACCACATCGCCGTGGTGCGGGAGCAGGTGGCGCACCTGCTGCCGCGCACCGCAGACCTCGCCTGCAGCCGCTGCGGCAGCCGCCGCCTGTCGGGCGTGGTCATCCCGCCCACCTGGCTGAAGCGCTACACCCCGCCGCGGCTCACCCGCGTCTTCGAACTGGCCCTCGAGGCCGTCCGGCGCGCCGACCGCATCGTGTTCGTGGGCTACTCGCTGCCGCCCGCAGACGTGGCGGTGCACCACCTCCTGCGGCGCGGCCTCCTCACCCGGGGCCGGCCGGAGCCCCCGGCCGTGAAGGTGATTACCCGGCAGCAGTCCTCCGCGACCGTGGAGCGCTTCCGCCGCCTCTTCGGGCCGGCGGTCGTTTTCGACTGCACCGGGTTCCGCGGCCAGTTGTGAGCGCACCGTTGGGTTTTCCCTCTTTCGTCTTTCAAGATGGGCGGCGTTGGTGTACTGTAAATTATCGACGGGAAGTCCAACTCCGACCCGGCTGATTCACCATGGAAGAGGACCGCGTAACCTTTTTGCACCGGCTCCGTTATTCTTACTGGAGCGAGTACCGGAGGTGCGGTGCCGACGGGAGGGACCGCCTACGCATCGCACAGAGTTGAGCCAAGAGTACATCGATGAGCAGCGCCTGGTGGAGCAGGCGAAGGGCGATCCCGAGGCCTTCGGCAAGCTGTACGACCTCCACTTTGAGCGAATCTACGCTTACATCCACCGGAAGACCGGGGACCGACAGACGGCAGAGGACCTGACGGCCGACACGTTCATGAAGGCGCTGGCCAACATCCAGGGCTACCGCTACACCGGACAGCCGTTTGCGGCGTGGCTCTACCGCATCGCCTCGAACGTCGTCATCGACTACTATCGTGTGCGCCGGCCGACGCTACCCCTGGAGGAAGGGCTGCCGCTGGTCGCGACACAGGTTGCCCCGGAGGAGGCCGCAATGACGCTGGACGACCAGCAGGCGGTCGCCCGGGCGGTACGGACCCTTTCCCCCGACCAGCAGGACGTGATCCTGATGCGCTTCGCCGGGGACATGAAGCTGAAAGACATCGCTGCAGCCTTGGGCAAGACGGAAGGAGCGGTAAAGGCACTGTTGTTCCGGGCGCTGGGGACCCTGCGCCACAAGCTGAGCGAAAGCGGGGTGCGCTGATGAGCCGTTACGCCGACGTGACCGAACTGATTGCCGAACGGGCAGCCGATCCCGCCGAGCGCATGGCGCTGGAGGCGACGGCCGCGCGGGTGGCGCGCGCCCTCGAGCGCCCCGTGCCCTATCGGCCCGAGTTCCGGGCCGAACTGCGAAGCGACCTCCTGCAAGCTGCGCGCCGTCTGCGCCGGCCCTGGTACCGCCGCATGACCGTCCTGGGACCGAGCGTGGCTGCGGCCGCGGCGGTGGCCGCCCTGGCGCTGGGGCTCCACCTCTGGCAGGCGCCCTCCGTGCCCGCCCCGGAGCAGATCGTCCAGCAGACACCCCGCCCGGAGGCCCCGGGGCTTGGCCTGGAGGCTCCCGAGACCGGGGATACGGCACCGCCCTCCCAGGAACCCTACCTGGTTGCGCTGCCCAGTGACCTGCCCACCGCCGACCTCGCCGACGAGCCGCAGTCCGCGCTCACACCGGCACTGATGGCTCCCGTGGCCGCGGCGCCGACGGAAGGCGTGCAGCTCAAGCGGCTGACGGCGCGGCCGAGCGAGGCCGACTTCCGGGCGATGGCCCGGCGGCTGGGTTTTCGCGGCCAGAGCCGCCGCACGGCCCAGGGTTGGGTGGTCGCGGAGGACGACCGGACCCTGAGCATGACCACCGACGGCACGGTCCGGTATGAGGACCTGAGCGAGTCGCCCGACGGCCCGCCGGTGAGCGAGCAGGCGGCCGGACAGGCGGCGCGGCGCTTCCTCGACCAGGCGCTTCTGCCGGTGCACAGCCAGCCCGACATCCGCACGGACGCGGACGGGTATACGGTGGTCTACACGGAGCACGTGGACGGCCGGCCCGTGGTCAACGCCCGCACGGAGATCGGCGTGGACCTGAGCGGCACCGTGGTGCGGGCGACGGCCTACGTGGCCTCAGGCGTGACCACCCACGCCACCTACACGGACTACGTCACCGAGCAGGAGGCGCTCTCCCTCGCGGAGGAACGCGGCGGCAGCTTCCAGCGGGGCGACCTGGTCTGGGTGCGCAGCGTGGCCGAGGAGACGGTCTACCTGCAGCCGGTCTGGCGGGTGCTGGGTACCGACGCGGAGGGAACGCCGGTCGCCCGATACGTGCCGGCCCTCAAGCCGTAACCCCGGGAGCAGACAGGCAGACAGAAAGGCAGGGCCAGTCCCTGCCTTTGTTTCATTATTCTTGACCATATCATGCGGGTTCCGTCACAATGATTGCCGGCACACGCCAAACGTTCCGCACTCCGATAGAGGGGGGATCGGGTACGGATTCCACGGCGATGTTCACCGTAGCCCTCGTGCTGGGCGTGGCCCTCGTGCTCGGCGTGGTGGCCTCCCAGCTGGCCGACCGGATCGGCGTTCCCGCCCTGGTCCTCTTCATCGGCGCGGGCATGCTCCTGGGGAGCGACGTCTCCGGCTGGATCTACTTCGACGACGCCAACGCGGCGCAGCTCATCGGCACGATTGCGCTGGTGGAGATCCTGTTCCAGGGCGGCCTGGAAACCGAGTGGAAGCAGATCAGGAAGGTGATTGTGCCGTCCGGGATCCTCGCGACCCTCGGCGTGGTCCTCACCAGCGGCCTGACGGCCCTCATCGCCTGGCGGGTGCTGGACATCCACTGGACCATGGCGCTCCTGATCGGCTCCATCGTGGGCTCCACCGACGCGGCCGCCACCTTTGCCGTGATCGGCAACTCCGACCTGCGGTCGCGCCTGAAGCACACGCTGGAGGCGGAGTCCGGCCTCAACGACCCGATGGCCATCTTTCTCACCACCGTGATGATCACGTGGATCACGGACGGGCCGCCCACCGCCCTGTCGGCCGTCGGCTTCCTGGTGTGGCAGATGGGCCTCGGCGTTGCGGGCGGTCTTGCCGCGGGGTGGATCATGAAGAAGCTGATGCCCCGCATCCGTTTCCAGGCGGCCGGCCTCTACCCCATCCTGCTCACCGGCGTGGCGTTCACCATCTTCGCCATCGTCTCGCTGCTCGGCGGCAGCGGGTATCTGGCAGTCTACATCCTGGGCATCTACCTGGCCACGCTGGAGATCCCCTACCGGCAATCGGTCTTCCGCTTCCACGACGGCATGGCCTGGCTCGCCCAGATCGTGATGTTCACGGTCCTGGGGCTGCTGGTCTTCCCGTCGCGGATGGGGCCGGTGGTGGTGCCGGGGCTGATCATCGCCCTGGGGCAGATCTTCCTCGCTCGCCCCCTGGCCGTCTGGCTCTGCACTCTCGGGCAGCGTTTCAACTGGCGGGAGTTCCTGGTGCTGGCCTGGTCGGGCCTGCGCGGGGCCGTGCCGGTCATCCTGGGCACCTATCCCCTGGTGGCCGGCGTGCCCAACAGCGACATGATCTTCCACGTGGTCTTCTTCGTGGTGCTGGTCTCCGCCACGCTGCAGGGCTCCACGATCTCCTGGGTGGCCGAGAAGCTGGGGCAACTGGTGGCCGGCGAGCCGCCCCGTCCGGTGCGGCTCGAGCTTCTGGCGATGGAGCGGCTGAACGCGGACATGCTGGAGGTGGAGCTGAACGAAGCCTCCCGGGCCACCGGCAAGCGGCTGGCCGAGCTCAATCTGCCCGAGCACTGCACGGTGAGTGCGATCTACCGGGAGGGGCGCGTGGTGGCCCCGCGCGGCCACACCAAACTGATGGCGGGCGACGTGCTCTTTGTGCTGGCGCCGAAGGACTCGAGCCACAAGGTGGAGGAGTTGTTGGTTGGGGAAACCTGAAGGCAGGAGAGTGCGGGCGGAGGGCGAAACTAAATAAAGTTTGGCCTGCCCATCTGTGAGGGATCTGCACGGCTGGCGCAGGAACTGTGCAGCGAAGGAGCAGCGTACACAGGAGGGAGACGTTCATCATGTCCGAAGCACGTACGGTGGTCATCAACGTCAGTGCTCGCCATGTGCACCTCAGCCCGGAGCATCTCGAGGCGCTGTTCGGGCCTGGGTACCAGCTCACGGTCAAGAAGCAGCTCGTCCAGCCCGGCCAGTTTGCGGCCGAGGAGACCGTGGCAGTGATCGGCCCGAAGGGCTCGTTCCCGCGGGTCCGGGTGCTGGGGCCGGTGCGCGGTAACACCCAGGTGGAGATTTCGGCCACCGACGCCCGCACCCTGGGGGTGCCGGCAGTGGTGCGCCTGAGCGGCAACATTGCGGGCACGCCCGGCATCATCCTGGAGGGGCCCAAGGGCCGCGTGGAGATCAAGGAGGGCGTGATCGTGGCCGCCCGCCACATCCACATGACCCCCGCCGACGCCGCACAGTACGGCGTGAAGGACAAGCAGGTGGTCCGGGTGAAGACCAACGGCACCCGCCCGCTCACCTTCGACGACGTGATCGTCCGGGTGCGCGACGACATGGCCCTCGAGATGCACATCGACACCGACGAGGCCAACGCCGCCGGGCTGAAGGACGGCGACATCGGCGAGATCCTGCTCTAGCCTTTGCGTCTGAGACTACCGCCCTGTGGCCATGCCACAGGGCGGTGTGTTCGCGTGCTCCGCCTCGGGGGCAGGGAGGGAGGTGGGGCGCAGTGCGCACGGTGGTGAGCTTCGTCACCGCGCGGGGGTAAGACTATCCGGTAACATGGTGTTCCCAACCGGGTACCATCACGGCAAGGAGGTTTGACGATGCGCATTGCCATTCCGCTGGCCGGCGACCAGGTGGCGCCGCACGTGGGCCACTGCCCGCGCTACCTCATCGCTGACGTGGAGGACGGGAAGGTGGCCCGAACCGAGGAGGTGACCAACCCCGGCCACGGTCCCGGTGGCCCGCCGCCGGTCTTCCTCGCCGACCAGGGCGTCGACCTGGTGCTCGCCTGGGGCATTCCCGAGCACGCCCGGGAGATGTTCCGGCGGCGGGGCGTCGAGTTCATCGTGGGCTGCAACGGAAGCGCCCGGCAGGTGCTGCAGGACTACCTGGCCGGAACCCTGAAGCTGACCGACGAGGGCCTGTTCGGTGACGGCAGCAAGTGCCACTCGTCACGAGGAGTGGCAGGAGAACCCAGCGCCCGTCGAGAAAGGGAGGGGTAGACCCCAGGCGGATCCGCGAGGAGGCCCTGTCGTGACGAAGGCTGAGATGTACCTGAACTTCTTGAAGGAAGAGGGCTACGTACCCCGCTACGACGAGGACGGCGACATCGTGTTCAAGGTGGAGGGGCTTTCCTACCTGCTCTTCGCATCGGAGGACGACGAGCCGTACTTCCGGCTGGCATTGCCGTTCTTCTGGAAGATCGAGAGCCCCGAGGAGCACCAGCGGGCGCTGGCGGCGGCGTGTCGCGTCAACGCGGAGATCAAGGTGGTGAAGGTCTATCCGGTGGAGGATAAGGTGTGGGCCTCCGTCGAGATGCTCTTCAGCCCACCGGATGGCTTCAGGCCCGTCTTCGGCCGGGCGCTCCAGCTTCTCCGCCACGGGGTGAACTACTTTAGGGAGCTCATGCGCACGCCCGTGCAGTGAGGCGTGCCGGCCCGCCCGGCCGGGGCGGCGCCGCTACGGGTCGGCGCAGACGGGGGCGGGCCCGCAACGGAAGCAAGCGACCAGAAGGTGCACTTTCCCGGGCGTCACGTGCGGTGAGGCTACTGCCGGGCTATGGCTCCCGGAAAAGCTACCTCACGGGGCGGAGTGGAAAGTGCGCTTTCGCGTGTGCGGCCCCCGCGGCCTACTGGTGTCCGGATTCGGACAGGGGATAGACCTTTCGTTGACACCTGTCGTAGTCCATTGCTACACTGGGTAAGGATTTCGGCTATATCCGTGTGAAGCACCGCACGCCAGGCGTGCGGTGCCACGAACCATGCGATTGGAGGACGAGCAGTTCATGAAGCAGAAGGTCTGGCGGGTTCTGGCGGCGCTGATGGTGGCCGGCCTCCTGGCCGGATGCGGCGGCGCCCGACCGCAGAACGCATACAGCAAGCAGGAGCCCGCTCCGTCGGCGCCCGAGACCGTGGGCAGCCTGAAGATCGGCCTGATTCCCACCGTCGACTGCCTGCCTTTCTGGGTGGCCGAGAGCAAGGACTACTACCGCCAGCAGGGCGTTGACGTCGAGCTGGTCCGGTTCGCTTCGGCCACCGAGCGTGAGGCGGCCCTGGCCAGCGGTCAGATCGACGGCTCCCTGACGGACATCATGAATGCCGTGACCCTGTACACCAGTGGCACGCCGGTGGCGATCACCTCCATCAACCTGGGGGCCACCATCGAGGAGGGGCCGTTCGCCATTGTCTCTGCCCCGGGTTCGGGCATCACCCAGCCTGAGCAGCTGAAGGGCGTGGAGATCGCCATCGCCACCAACACCATCATCGAGTACGTCACCGAGAAACTGCTGCTGGAGAACGGCTTTACGCCCGCGGAAATCAAGACCGTCTCCATCCCGCAGATTCCCGTGCGGTTCCAGAACCTGATCAGCGGCACGGTGAAGGCGGCCACGCTGCCCGAGCCGCTCCTCTCCCTGGCGGTGCACAAGGGCGGCACCGTGGTCCTCACCGACGCCGAGGCGAAGCGCAACTACTCCCAGTCGGTCATCGTGTTCAGTGAGAAGGCCGTGAAGGAGAAGGCCGAGGCGATCCGGCGGTTCTTCGTGGCCTACAACCTGGCGGTCTTCGACATCGACCAGGAGCCCGAGGCGTACAAGGAGCTCCTGGCCACCGAGGCGAACCTGCCGGCGGAGATCAAGGACTCCTGGCAGGTGATTACCTTCTCGCCGGCCCAGGCGCCGGGGAAGGCAGAGGTGGAAGAGGTGGTGGAATGGCTTCTGTCCAAAGGCTACATCAAGGAGCGGGTGGCCTACGAGGACATCGTGAACACCACGCTCTATCCGCAGGCGCAGTCGCAGTGACGGGACGCGGCGAGTCCCCTGCCGCAGCGCCCATGATGATCACGGCGCGCCACGTGAGCTATGCCTACAAGGAGACGGTCGCCCTGCGCGACGTCTCCTTTGACCTGCCCATGGGGGAGACGCTGGCGGTGGTAGGCCCGTCGGGGTGCGGCAAGACCACCCTGCTGAGCCTGCTCGCCGGCCTCCTGCCCGTGACCAGCGGCGCGATTGCGGTGGGCGGCGCGCCGGTGCAGCCCCGCCGGCCGGGCACCGCGCTCATCCTGCAGGACTACGGGCTGCTCCCCTGGAAGACGGTGCGGGAGAACGTGGCCCTGGGATTGCGCATCCGGGGGCTGAAGCCCGACGGAGCTGACCGCGCCTTGCGCGAGGTGGGGCTCGCCGATCTGGCGGGGCGCTGGCCGCATCAGCTCTCCGGCGGCCAGAAGCAGCGGGTGGCGATCGCCCGGTCGCTGGCCCTGGAGCCCGACCTGCTCCTGATGGACGAGCCCTTCTCGGCGCTGGACGCCCTCACGCGCGAGGAGATGCAGGAGCTGCTGCTCTCCATCTGGCGCAAGCGCAAGACCAGCCTGGTGCTGGTGACCCACTCGATCCCCGAGGCGGTCTACCTGGGCCAGCAGATCCTGGTGCTCACGGCCCGCCCGGGCCGGGTGGCCGGCCTCTTCCGCAACCCGGCGGTGGGCGACCGGCGGGCCGCGGCCTTCCACGAGATGGTCAACCGCGTCCGCGATGCCCTCGAGCGGGGGGTGAATGGCGGTGCGTAAGTATCGCTGGTACCACTACGCCATCGCCCTGGCCATCCTGGCGGCGGGGTGGGAGGTGCTGGCCCGCGCCCTGGACGTCGCTGCGTTCCCCCGGCTGGGCGCGGCGCTTTCCTCGTTCATCGAGGGCGTGCGGCCCGGTGGCGAGCTGGTGGAGCACTTCCTCGCCTCCACCTACCGGGTACTGGCCTCCACTGTGATCTCTTTGGCGCTGGGGGTGCCGCTGGGGCTCTACCTCGGCCGCTCGGGCGGCCCCATCGGGGCGGTGCTTGTTTACCTCACCTACCCGGTGCCCAAGGTGGTCTTCCTGCCCGTGATCATGGTGCTGCTGGGCATCGGCGACACCTCGAAGATCTTCCTCATCACCCTGATCATCTTCTTCCAGATCCTCGTCACGGTGAAGGACGCCGCGGCCAGCGTGCCCAGCGGGCTGATTCGCTCCGTGCAGTCGCTGGGCGGCGGGGAGTGGGCGATCTACCGTCACGTGATCCTGCCCGCCACGCTGCCGGCCATCTTCACGGCCCTCAGGCTCTCCACCGGCACCGCGATCGCCGTTCTCTTCTTCGCCGAGACCTACGCCACGCGCACGGGGCTGGGCTCCTTCGTGTGGGACGCCCTGTCGCGGCTCGCTTATGATACGATGTTTGCCGGCGTGATGGCGATGGCCCTGATGGGGTTCGGGTTCTACGTGCTGCTGGACGCGACGGAGCGGCTCCTCTGCCCCTGGGCGGAGGCGCAGCGCTAACTTGACGGAGGAGGCGGTCTCATGGCCCCTGGCTACCAGCCCCCGGCCCCGGAGGAGAAGGAGCAGTACGTCCGGGAACTCTTCAACCAGATCGCCGAGCGGTACGACGCGATGAACCAGGTGATGTCGGCCGGCCAGTGGGAGCGGTGGCACCGGGAGTTCGTGAATCACACCCGCTTTCGCCCGGGTGACCACATCCTCGACGTGGCCTGCGGCACCGGCGACCTCACCCTGCTGGACGCGGCGCAGGTGGCGCCCAGCGGGCGGGTGATCGGCGTCGACATCTCCGAAGGAATGCTGGAGGTGGGCCGGCGCCGGGTCGCAGCCTCGCCGTATCAGCACATCATCACCCTGCAGGTGGGCAACGCCATGGACCTGCCCTTCCCCGACAACACCTTCGACGGGGTGACCATGGGCTGGGCGATGCGCAACGTCGCCTCGATCCCCCGAACCCTTGCGGAGATCTACCGGGTGCTCAAGCCGGGCGGCCGCTTCATCTGCCTCGAGGCGTCGAAGCCTTACAGCCGGGTGCTCCGGTTCGGCTTTTTCCTGTACTGGAAGACCTTCCTGCCGCTCATCGACTGGTTCGTGGTGAAGGCGGGCGGCCAGGCGAAGATCCGCCCCTACACCTACCTCTCCCACTCGCTCGACAACTACCCGTTCCCGGACGGGCTGGAAGACCTGTTCCGCCAGGCCGGGTTCAAGCAGACCGACTACCAGCTCCTGATGCTGGGTACGGTGGCCATTCACGTGGGCACCAAGCCTGTACCCTGATGCAGTTCCGCCCGGGACGCACGCGCCCCGGGCGGCGCCGCGTCACCGCGGTGCGGGGCTTGTCGTCACAATAATGCGCTATAATTTGGATGGGTTCCGAGTAAGGGTATGGAAGGAGATGTTGCACGTGTACGATGTGGCAGTAGTCGGTGCGGGACCTGCAGGCGCCAGCGCCGCAACGTTCACGGCGCGGGCCGGCCTCAAGACCCTGCTGGTGGACGCGGACCAGTCGATGACCCGCCGCGCCTGGATTCCCAATCACCTGGGCTTCCCCGAGGGCGTCGCGGGTCCCGATCTGGTGGACCGGGGCAAGGAGCAGGCGCAGAAGGCCGGCGCCGAGCTGGTGACGGCCAAGATCACCGCGCTGAACCGCGCCGGCGACGGGTTCCAGCTGAAGGCCGAGGACGGGCGTGAGTTCACCGCCCGTCAGGTGATCCTCTGCACGGGCCCGCTGTGCGACCTGGCCCGGGCGGCCGGCGCCGAGGTGGTGGCGGCGAAGGAGCCGCGCATGAAGGAGGCCGTGGTGGTCGACGCCAACGGCCAGACCCGCGTGCCGGGCCTCTGGGCGGCGGGCACGTGTGCCGGCGTGAGCGTGCACACCATCATCACCGCGGGCGACGGGGCTCGTGTGGCGATCAACCTGGTGAGCGCCGTCAAGGGCGCCCGCCATGTGGATCACGAAGTGATGCCGGCTTCGAAGTAGTCCTTCGGCGGTGCAGCGGGGCGGCTCACTGGGGGGGGGGCCGGCGGCCAGGGTGAGCCGCTCCGGTGCTTCCTGAGCGGTTCGGTCCGACCGCCGAACGCGTTTGGAGCCATTCCAGAATAGTGCCTCGAACGGATTGGCACGAACCGTCTACATCCGGTAGGGTAAAAGTATGTTCGGGTAGTCCGGCTTGACCACATGCGGGTCTTGCCGGTACACTGTCGGGCTAAAGGCGGACGGGCCTCCCCGGAGGCCACCCCATCCCCGACAAGGCGGAGTGAGAGACCGTCGTGAAGATCGTCATGGTCGGCTTGAACCACAGGACGGCTCCGGTCGAGGTGCGGGAGGCGCTGGCCGTGTCCGGTGCGGACGCGCCGACTGCGCTCACCCGGCTGCGCGGGCTGCCCGTCAGCGAGGGCGTGTTGCTCTCCACCTGCAACCGCACGGAGGTCTACGCCGTGGGCCGGGACGTGGCCGAATGTGAACGCGCACTGGTCGACTACCTGACCGGCCTGGCGGCAGACCTGCACGGGCGTTCGCTCTCCCGCGACGCGCTGGAGCCCTTTCTGTACCGGCGGCAGGGGCTGGCCGCGGTGGAGCACCTGTTCCGGGTGGCCGCGGGCCTCGACTCCATGATCCTGGGCGAGACCCAGATCCTCGGCCAGGTGCGTACCGCGCACCGCCAGGCGGCGCAGGCACAGACGGTGGGGAAGGTGATGCACCAGCTCTTCCACCAGGCGATTGCAGTGGGCAAGCGGGCGCAGACGGAGACGCGGATCGGCCAGAGTGCGGTCAGCGTGTCGTACGCCGCGGTGGAACTGGCCCGCAAGGTCTTCCAGACCCTCGAGGGGCGGCGCTGTCTCGCCATCGGCGCCGGGGAGACCGCGAAGCTGACGGTGCGCCACCTGCAGGCTGCCGGCGTGCGCGACCTGGTGGTGGCCAACCGGACGCTGGACAGGGCCGAGCGGCTTGCCCGCGAGATCAACGGCCGGGCCATGACCTTGGACGAGGTGCCCCGGGTGCTGTCCGAGGTGGACGTGGTCATCTCCTCCACCGGCGCGCCGGGATACGTGGTCACCCGCCAGCAGGTGGAGCAGGCGGTGCGGGCCCGGAGGGGGCGGCCCATCTTCCTGTTCGACATCGCCGTGCCGCGTGACATTGAGCCGGGCGTCGCTCACGTGGAGGGCGCGTTTCTCTACGACATTGACGATCTGGAGGCGGTGGTCACGGCCAACCTGGCCGAGCGGCAGCAGGAGGCCCGCAAGGTCGAGCGCATCATCGCCGAGGAGGTGGAGCGCTTCCGGCAGTGGGCCGCCTCGCTGGCCGTGGTGCCCACCATCCGGATGCTGCGGGAGAAGGTCGACGCGATCCGGGAACAGGAGCTGGCCCGCGCCTTCAACCGCCTGCCCGACCTGACCGAGCGCCAGCGGGAGGTCATCGCCGCCATGACGGTTTCGCTGGTGAACAAGATCCTGAACGCTCCCACCCAGCAGTTGAAAGGAATGGCGGGCGAGGGTGCGGCGGACGAGGCGATTCAGACGGTGAGCCGCCTCTTCGACCTCGGGCGGCCTGCGGGCCAGCCTGCCGTGGAGGGGGGAGGCTCGGGATGACGGCTGCGCTGGTCCTCCCGATGACGGGAAGTGCGGCAGCCCTCTACACGCTGACCGCACTGGCACACGCCACCCTCATCTTCCGGCGGGGGTTCGAGCGCCTGGCCAGCTGGTCGACCCGGATGGCGTGGACCCTCCATACGGCGGGCCTGGCGCTCCTGGTCACCCACACCGGCCGGGCGCCGGTCTACAGCCTCTTCGAGGTCTCCATGTTCCTGGCGTGGCTCCTGTTCACCCCTTACGTCTATCTCGAGTACGTGCACCGCAACCAGTCGGTGGGGGCCGTGCTCGCCCCCGTGGCGGCGGCGGTGCTGGTGACGGCGCTGGCGGCGCCCCGCCCGGCGGCGGATCCCTTCCCGGGCGTGCCGCCCCAGCAGCTCCTGGTCTGGCACGTCGGCATGACGCTGCTGGGCTATCTCTTTTTCCTGGCGGCCTTCGTGGCCGGGGCGCTCTACCTGGTGCAGGACCGCAACCTGCGCCGCAAGGCCTTCGGCCCCATCTACCACATGCTGCCCTCGCTGGAGTGGCTCGACCGGTCGGCCGGCCGCCTGGTGACGGTGGGGTTCGCCCTGCTGACGCTGGGCGTCGCGGCGGGAATCTCCTTTGCGCGGGTCACCTGGGGCACCTTCTGGCACGCCGATCCGAAGGTGCTGTTCACCCTGCTGCTGTGGCTGGTCTACGGCGGCTACCTTGCCCTGCGGCAGGTCCGCTGCTGGGGCGGCCGGCGGGCGGCCTGGTGGAGCGTGGCCGCCGGCGCGGCCGTGCTCTTTAACTACGTCTTCATCAACATGGCATCGAGTTCCCACCGCTTCTAATCTGCAGGGGGAGGCGGATCCGCCCGTGAGTCTGATACGGGTTGCCACCCGGGGTTCGCTGCTGGCGCTTACCCAGACCGGCTGGGTGATCGACCGGCTGAAGGAGGCCAATCCGGGCCTGGAGTTCGAGACGCAGGTCTTCAAGACCGTGGGCGACCGGGTGCTGGACCGGGCCCTGTCGCAGATCGGCGACAAGGGGCTCTTTACGAAGGAACTGGAGGAGGCCTTGCTGGATGGCCGGGCGGACTTGGCGGTGCACAGCCTGAAGGACCTGCCCTCCGATCTGCCGCCCGGGCTGGTGCTGGGCGCCGTGCCCGAGCGGGAGGACCCGCGCGACGTGGTGATCACCCGCGACGGCACCACCTTCGCTGACCTGCCGCCGGGTTCCCGGGTGGGCACCTCGAGCCTGCGCCGGGTGGCGCAGCTGAAGGCGCGGCGGCCGGACCTCACCTTCGTGCCCATCCGCGGGAACGTGGACACCCGCCTGAGGAAGCTGGGCGAAGGGCAGGTGGACGCCCTGGTAATGGCCGCCGCCGGGCTCCACCGGGCGGGCTTCGCCGACCGGATCACCGAGTACCTCGACCCGGAGGACTGCCTGCCGGCGCCGGGGCAGGGAGCCCTGGGCATCGAGATCCGGGCCGACGACGCCCGGATCGGGCAGGTGGTGGGCCGCATCCATCACCCCGAGACCGCCCTGGCGGTGATGGCTGAGCGGGCGGTGCTGGCGCGGCTGGAAGGGGGCTGCCAGGTGCCCATTGCCGCGCACGCCGTGGTGGAGGACGGCTGGCTGCAGGTGGAGGGGCTGATCGCCGCCCCTGACGGCTCCAGGGTGATCCGCCACGCCGCCGAGGGTGACGCCGGGCGCGCCCGGTCGCTGGGCACACAGGTGGCCGACTGGCTGCTGGATCACGGCGGCCGGGAGATCCTGAACGCGGCGCTGGGGCGGTAGTTCCGCCGGGCGCCGGGCAGCGCCCTGTGGCGGATGCCCGCTTCAACCGTGCGAGGACCTTGCTTGAGTGGGGGGTGGCACCGTGGTGGATCGCACCGCCGTACCCCTGCGGGGCCGGCGGATCCTCGTGCTGCGCGCCGGCGAGCAGGCGGGGCGGTTCGTCCGGTCCATCGAGGAACTGGGCGGCGAGGCCGTCGTCTACCCCGTCATCCAGATCGTGGACCCGCTGGACTGGGGGCCCCTGGACGAGGCCATCGCCCACCTGGAGCGTTACCGCTGGCTGGTGATCACCAGTGCCAACGGCGCGGTGCGCTTTGCCGCCCGCCTCGCCCGGGCGGGAAGGCGGGTGCCCGAGACGACCCGTGTGGTGGCCGTGGGCGCCGCGACGGCCGCGGCGCTGGAGGCGGCGTCCATCCGGGTGGACCGGATGCCGCAGCGCTTCGTCGGCCGGGCGATCCCGGAGGCCCTGGCCGGCGACCTGGGGCCCGGCGACCGGGTGCTGCTGGCGCGGGGCGACCTGGCCAACCCGGCTCTGGCCGCCGAGCTGGCGGCCATGGGTGCCGTGGTCGACGATCTGGTGGCCTACCGGAACGTTCCCGCCGGAGGAGACGCGGCGGGGCTCAGGGCCCGTCTGCAGGCGGGCGAGATCGATTACGTCGCCTTCACCTCCGGCTCCACGGTCCACAACCTGATGGACCAGCTGGGCGGGCCGGCAGCTTTGGGCCGGGCCCGCGTGGCCTGCATCGGGCCCGAGACGGCGGCCGTGGCCCGGTCCCGTGGCCTGCCCGTCCACTGCGAGGCCGAGCCCCACACGCTGGAGGGGCTGCTCCGGGCGATCGTTCATGATGCGGAAAAGGAGGCCGGTGCGCGATGAGCCACCCGAATGGGTACCCCACCGTGCGCCTGCGCCGGCTGCGCCTCAGCGAGACGGCGCGGCGGCTGGTGCGGGAGAACCGCGTGTGCTGTGACGACCTGATTTACCCGCTCTTCGTGGTCGCGGGCAGGGGGGTGCGGCGCGAGATCCCGTCGCTGCCCGGAAACTACCACTGGTCGGCCGACACCATCCTCTACGAGGTCGAGGAGATGCTGAAGCTCGGCATCCGGGCGGCGCTGCTCTTCGGGCTCCCCGAGTCGAAGGACGAGCTGGGCTCAGGGGCCTACGACCCGCACGGCGTGGTGCAGGAGGCCATCCGGTCCATCAAGGCCCGCTTCCCCGAGGCCTACCTCATCACCGACGTCTGCCTCTGCGAGTACACCTCCCACGGCCACTGCGGGATCGTGCGGGGCGACACGGTGGACAACGACCCGACCCTCGCGCTGCTGGCCCGGACGGCGCTCTCCCATGTGGAGGCGGGGGCCGACATGGTGGCCCCGTCCGACATGATGGACGGCCGGGTGGGCGCCATCCGCTCGGCCCTGGACGAGCGTGGCTTCCAGCACGTGCCCATCATGGCCTACTCCGCCAAGTACGCCTCGGCCTACTACGGGCCGTTCCGGGCGGCGGCCGACTCGGCGCCGGCATTCGGCGACCGGCGAGCATACCAGATGGACCCGCCCAACGCCCGGGAGGCCCTGCGCGAGGTGGAGCTGGACATCCTGGAGGGCGCGGACATCGTGATGGTGAAGCCCGCCCTCGCCTACATGGACGTCATCTACCGGGTGCGGCAGGCCTTCGACCTGCCCGTGGCCTGCTACAACGTCTCGGGCGAGTTCGCCATGGTGAAGGCGGCGGCCGCCCAGGGGCTCATCGACGAGCGGCGCATCGTGATGGAGACGATGGCCGGCTTCAAGCGGGCCGGTGCGGACATCATCATCACCTACCACGCCAAGGACGTGGCCCGCTGGCTGAAGGAAGAGGAATAGCGGCGAAGGCGGAAGCAGAAGGCCCGCCCCCACGACGGGGACGGGCCTTTTTCTGTGTCGGTGGCGGAGACCGGCGTCTACTCCCCGGGCTCCGAGGGCAGCCCGGGCGGGGAGTTGCCCTCCGGCCTGGCGAACGCGTGCTGCACGTAGTTGTTCTTGCTGAAGTTGGTGCTCCTGGCAATCACGTTGCCGTACAGAACCGAGTTGTTCATGCCCCGGAACTCGGCGCCGGTGTGGATGAAGGCATGCACCTCCGTGTTCTGGGCGAACTCCACGTTCCCGCTGGCGACGAGGCCGACGGGGCAGTAGGTGCCGGCGCCGCAGCCCAGCCTGGCGTTGTTGGCGACCGTGATCCCGCCGGTGGCGACGAACGTGACCGGCCCGTGGATGTCGAGGCGGGTGTTGTTCTTCACGAGCAGGTTCCCGTCCACATAGATAACCGTGGGCTCCATGTAGCGGATGGTTCCGCTGAGTTCCACCGTGGCAGACGAGAGTTCCCTGCACAACACCCCGTCGGGCGCCCGGGTGCACTCCGATGTCTGCTCCGCGCCGCCCTTCTGCACCCACCACTCGGACGCCCGGGCCTTCAGGCCCTCCAGGCTGACCGCCGGCGGCCTGACCTGCGCGTCGGTGGGACCGGATCCGCAGGGGCCCGGGTGCCCCGGTGCGCAGTACCCGCCCTGGACGATCGCGTTGTCGCGGATGTCGACGCCGGTGGACGAAGCGACCACGCCGCTGCCCGACACGGTCTTGCACGGCGATCGCTTGTTCCCGCTCCGGGTCTGGCCCCAGATGGTGGCGTTGTTCTTGATGGTCACCTGGCCGGTGGTGACGATGTCGCCGCAGATGGCGGCGTTGTTCCTGATGTCCACCGGGCCGTCGGCCCAGATGGCATACTTGAACGTCAACGGCCAGTCGCCACCGGGCTCGGTTCCGCCCGGACCCTCGCCGCCGGGATCGACCCCGCCGGGGTGGCCACCCCCGGAGTCCCCGCCGCCGGGCCCTCCGGGTTCCTCCCCGCCCGGATCGCCCCCGCCGGGATCCTGGGGGTCCGGCAGCGGCCAGTAGAGCGTCTCCCCCAGCGTGCGCCGCTCCTGGCTCCGCCCGCGGGCCGCCGTGCCCGTGGACCGGACCAGCAGGAAATCGCCTTCCCGGTCCACCCGCACCGTGTAGGAGGCGGTGGTGAGTTCGGGGTCGAGATGGGCCGCATGGATGTAGGTGCGGCCTCCGTCCTCCAAGTCGGGCGGGTTGGCGGCCACCCGCTCCACACCGGCCCTGGCCAGGTAGAGCGCCTGCTCGGAACGGATGGCCGTGTCGGCGGTGCGCACGGCGCTGTTGGCCTGGGCCGCGGTGGCCGCGCCCAGAATCGCCATCACCGCCAGCGCGATCAGGGCGGTAACCAGCACGTAACCGCTCTCCGCGGAGTGTAGACGCCTGAACATCCTGATCCTCCTGTCCGTGTCCCTTTGCCGTGTCTAGCGCCAGACCCATGTGATGATGATGGAGAGCAGGATGATCAGGAAAAACAGCCCGGCCACACGCACCATGGACATGCAGCCGGCCTGGAGGGCGGCGTCCTGCTCGGGGGTGCCGCGGTCGGCGTCATCGCCCATCTCGGCGAGTTCCCTGAGCTCCCGCTCCTCCCGGGTTTCGATGCGGCCCGGTTTGCCCCGCAGCTTCACCCGCCGGGTCACCCGGAACCGCCGCGGCTTCTCCGTCGGGGCGTTGCCCCCATTGCGCTGATCCTCCATCTGAACCTCGCTCACCCCGTGTGCACACTTGCCCTAATGGTTCGGTGTTTCGCCGTTCATTTCCTCCAAATGTCGAGTCTTGGCGATGGAGGAATGCGTCTACCGTATGAAGCACTCATACATTCATTAACTAGTTAGAACGAGGCTTTTCCAGGAAGTGAACTGGTTGACCAGAGCACGCGGCAGTATGCGTTTGGGCGACATTCTGGTGAGCACCGGGCGGATCACCCATGACCAGCTCCAAGGGGCGCTGCAGGAGCAGAAGGCGAGCGGTGAGCGGCTCGGATCCGTGCTCATCCGGCTCGGTTACGTGACGGAGTTCGACATGGCGAGCGTCCTGGCCGAGCAGCTGGGCTATCCCTTCATCCCCAACCCTGCCGCGGAGATCGACCCGGACGTGGTCCCTCTGGTCAGCGAGGAGACGGCCAAGCAGTACCAGGCGGTGCCGGTCCGCATGGAGGGGAGCGGCCTGGTGGTGGCCATGGCTGACCCGCTGAACTTCCTGGCGATCGACGACATCAGCCTGGCCTGCGGCCGGCGCGTGAAGCCGGCCGTGTCACCCGGGAAGGCCATCCAGCGGGCGCTGATTCGCGCCTACACGGGCAGGGGCCCAGCCGAAGAGGTCCCGGAGACGGCTGGGCCGGCGGAGCCGACCATCCAGACCTACGACCTGGAGGAGGCCGAAGACTCCGCCGTCGTGCGCCAGGTGAACGGCCTGCTGGCCCAGGCGCTGAGTCTGCGGGCCACCGACATCCACATCGAGCCTTCGGAGCAGCAGGTGCGGGTGCGCTTCCGGGTGGACGGGCAACTTCAGCCCGGCCCCACCTTTGTCCGCCAGGCCTATCCCGCCATCCTTTCGCGTCTCAAGGTCATGGCGGGCATGGACATCGCCGAGCGCCGCCTGCCCCAGGACGGCCGCATTGAGGTGGAGATCCAGGGGCGCCGCCTGGACCTGCGCGTGGGCACGGTACCCACGGTCTACGGAGAGAAGGTCGCAATCCGCATCCTCGACCAGTCCACGGCCCTGCTGGGGTTGGGCGAGCTGGGCATCAGCCCCGACATCCTCCCCGAGGTCCGGCGGCTTCTGGCCAAGCCTTACGGCCTGTTCCTGGTGACGGGCCCCACCGGCAGCGGCAAGTCCACCACCCTGCTGGGCGCACTGACGGAGCTGAACGATTCGTCCCGGCAGATCCTCACCATCGAGGATCCGGTCGAGTACCACATCGAGGGCATTAACCAGGTGCAGGTGAACCCCAAGGCGGGGCTCACGTTCGCTGCCGGCATGCGGGCCTTCCTGCGGCAGGACCCGGACGTGATGATGGTCGGCGAGATCCGCGACAAGGATACCGTGGACGTGGCCATCCGGGCGGCGCTGACCGGCCACCTCGTCCTCTCCACCCTGCACACCAACTCCGCCGCCGCCGCGCCCAGCCGCCTGATCGACATGGGAGCGGAGCCGTTCCTGCTGGCCTCGGCGCTCTCGGGCGTGTTGGCGCAGCGGCTGGTGCGGAAGCTCTGCCAGCGGTGTAAGCAGCCGTACACCCCGGAGTACGAAGACCCGGACTACTTGGTCCTGGAGGCCGAAGGGCTGGCCGGCGCGACGCTGTACCGGCCGGGCGGCTGCAGCTACTGTGACAACACCGGCTACGTCGGGCGCACGGCCGTCGCCGAGCTGATGGTCATCCGCGGCGACCTGCGCCGGCTGATCGCCCGGCGGGCGACCAGCGCCGAGATCGAGGCGGCCGCGCGCGGAGCGGGCATGCGCTCCCTCTGGCGGGACGGCCTGGAGAAGGCCCTGAGGGGGATCACGACGCTGGAGCAGGTCAGGCGCGTGGCGCTGGCGGAGGAGTGACGAGGAGATGGAGTTCGCCTACCGTGCGCGCGACCGGTCCGGCCACCTGCGTGAGGGCACCCTGAGCGCCGCCGACCGGGCGGCCGCCCTGGACCGCCTCCGGCGGATGGACCTGTTCGTGGTGGCGCTGGATGATCGAAAGACGGGGCGCTTCAGCCTCGAGGCCGAGTTGAGCCTGGGCGGGCCCCGGAAGGTGCCCGTCCGGGATCTGGCCAACTTCTGCGGCCAGCTCTCGGGCCTGCTGAAGGCCGGCGTCCCGGTGCTCCAGGCGCTGGACGTGCTGGCGGGCCAGTTCGAGCGCCAGCCGCTGGGGAAGGTTCTGCGGTCGGTCATCGCGTCGGTCGAGGGCGGCAACAGCCTGAGCCAGGCGATGCGGGAGCAGGAGCATTACCTGCCGTCGTCGCTGATCTTCATCACGGCGGTGGCGGAGACCTCTGGCAGCCTCGACTCCAGCTATGCGCTCCTTGCCCAGCACTACGAACAGGAGGATAATTTCGCGGCCAGGATCAGGTCGGCGCTCACCTATCCGGCCGTGGTGCTGACGGTAGCCCTGTGCGTGATCCTCTTCATGGTGACCGTGGTGCTCCCCGCCTACGGCAGCCTCTTCGCCCAGATGGGGGCGGAGTTTCCCACCTCCACCCGGATCCTGATGCGGTTCGGCGAGGCCGTGCGGCAGTTCTGGTACCTGGCGCCGCTGGTGGTGCTGCTGCCGGTGTGGCTCATCCGGCTCCTCTTCCGCCAGCGGGCCGTGGAGGCCGCCTGGCAGCGGCTCCTGCTCCGGCTGCCCTTCGTGGGCCCCATCGTCTACAAGCGGGAGATGAGCAGCCTCTGCCGCACGCTGGGCACGATGTCCCGCGCCGGCGTGCCCCTGCTGTCGGCGCTGGTCACGCTTCGTGAATCGACTCACAGTGCGCCCCTGAAGGAGGCCCTGACGGCGGTGCAGGAAGAGGTGAGGCGCGGTTACAGCTTCGGCCAGGCCCTGAAGCGGCAGCCCGTGTTCGACCGTTCCAGCGTGGAGATCATCAGCCTGGGCGAGGCGGCGGGCAAGCTGGACACGATGCTGTTTCGGGTGGCGGAGCTGACGGAGAAGGACGTAAACCGGCTCCTGGATCAGTTCACCAAGATCCTGGAGCCCATGCTCACGGTGGTGCTGGGCGGAATCGTGGTGTCCATCATCGTGCCGATGATCCTGCCCATGTTCGACCTCATTGGCAGAGTTAACTAATTACTTTTTTATAAAGATAAATTATTAACACGTGTAGAACATAGGCATACAATAAGTGTGTCTGCCGAAGCTATGGGAAAGGGTGGCGGAGGATGTTCAGTCGTCTCAGGCCAGGGGCGCGGAAGCAGGAAGGATTCACGCTGATTGAGCTCATCGTCGTGGTTGCGATTCTGGGGATTCTGGCGGCCGTGGTCACACCGCGGGTACTCAGCGCGCTGGAGAATGCCAAGAACACCACCTGGCCCTCTCGCTTGCAACGTACCTGCGCAGCTTCCTGGCCAACCGGCTCCCCGGTGACTTCACCGTGGAGCCGCTGAAGGATCCCGAGGGTCGCGTTCCGCTTTCGCACATGATCGCACTGGGCTTATCACTTCCGCCGGGGTTGTTCGCATGATCGACATCAACCTTCTCATCAAGCCTCCGCCCGGGGTGCGCTGGTGGCTCGTGGCACGCACTGTGGCCATCGTGGCCGCAGTGATGACGTCTGGCTTCGTGACCCTGCTCGGCCTGCTCCAGGTGCGGGATCTGAACGCCCAGATTGCCGAGCAGCAGGCGCTGGCCGAGTCCTATGAGGCGTTGGCCCACCGCCTTTCCCACGTGGAGGCCCGCCTCCAGGCCGTGCAGGCCGCCGGGGCCGAACTGGCGCACATCTCCCGCAACCAGCGGTCCAGCCAGGCTGCGATCCTGGCGCTGGTCCGCCCGCAGGCGGGGGAGGTGTGGCTCACCGACGTCCTGTTTGAGGCCGGCGAGAGCCGCACAGTGACGCTCGTCGGGCGGTCCCGCACCTTCGCCGCCGCCATGGGCTACCTGACCTCCCTGCGCGGTGAGCCGCAGTTCCGCACCGTCGCGGAGGTCGAACTGACCACCGACTCCACCGGGGACACGTTCTTCACGTACCTGGTGCGTCTCCGGGAGGAGGATGGGCCGTGAGGACGAAGCGGGAACGGGAACTGGTCTGGCTGTTGCTGGTCGTGCTGCTGGTGACCGTGCCGTACTATGTGTTTGACCAGCTCGCCCGGCCGAGGGCCCTCGCACTGCAGGCGGTGACGGAGCGCGTCGCCGCCGCACGCAGGCAGGTCCGGGCCGTGCGCAGGGCGCAGGAAGGACTCCGGGAGGCCGAGGCAGCCGCCACCGTGCCGCCGGCCCGCCTTCTGGGAGACCTCCCCTTCGCCGACGTGGAGCGGGAGCTCGGGCTTGTGGCGTCGGCCAGCGGCGCCGCCATTGAGCGTCTCAGCCTGTACGCGGGTGAGCCGCTCGAGCACGTGCCCTGGCTCCAGCCGTACCGGGCGGACGTGGTGGTGGGGGGCTCCTATGCCCAGTTCGTCGCCTTCCTGCGTTCCCTGGAGGAGCACGCCCTGCTGGTGGAGGTCCCGGACCTCATCCTCCAGCTCCCCTCCGACGGCAAGGACGAGCTGACCACCTCTCTCGAGCTGCACTTCTACCGCCAGGTTCAGGCCCAGCCGGCCGACACCGCGGCAGGGGCAGACGAGGGTAAGGCGGGATCAGCCGGAAGTGCGGCCGGGCCGTCCGAGGGTGAGGCGTCGCTTCCGGAGAATGAGGCCGAACCCGATGCCGAGTAACGCAACATCCGCGCCCCTTCGGGCGCGGATCAGGTTGATGACAAATCCCATCAGCGATGATTAGTGATGCATACCCATTCATCGCTATCTCTTGCGTCACCGCATCAACGGGCGGGATTCTGCGGCGACCGTCCGTTGTTTGGACTCGAATTATGTCGCGGCCGGGTGAAAGATGGTGCATGATTGGCCGGCATTCGGTCCATACCGTTCACTGAAACCGGCGGATGGCAGCGGGCGTCATATGGGTAAACAGCTGTTAGTTTGACCAGAAGCGGTTCTCACCGACGTGAGGGGGGGGAGTGACTTGTTGCGCTGGAGAATCCTCCCGGCTGTATTGGCCTTGATTGTCCTCAGTGGGTGCATGAGTAAATCTCATGACACCTTGGTTGCACCTGCCCCGGTAGAAAAGCCGTATGCGGCTTCACAACCCTCCGTTCCGTCCGAGCCTTCTCCCACAGCCGCAGCCAGGATCGTATCGACGTTCAGCCTAAACCCGTTGACGGGCTGGGCTGTGATACAGGGAGGTGCGACGTCCACGATTTTATTCACGGAAACGGGGGGGACCACATGGACTGCGTTATCTGCACCAGCCTTTAGTGTGGACCGGGTTGCCTTTGCCACCCCCGCCCATGGAGTCGCATCTGGCCGTTCCTGGGACTGCATCAATAGGGGGAGCCAGCGACCATGTGCCTTCTCTCTAGCTACCACTTGGGATGGTGGGGCTACGTGGGAGACCACCTGGACTCAGGAGATTACAGCAGATGTTCCCTCACCCACTGTCTTCACCGTAAACCTGCTCGATGACCAGAACGGATACGCTTGGCGGCAATCGCAAGCACCAGGCGATGGCTCGCTAATGCTGACCCATGATGGCGGGCGGAGTTGGAAGACACTACCGGAGCCTTCCCCTGATGTCGTCATCGACGGCGCCGTGTTCGTTGACAAGCGTCAAGGTTGGGTGGTGGGCCGCCGCTGTGACGGTAGCGCCTGCTCATATACGGTGTACCACACGGTGGACGGTGGTAGTACTTGGCGTCAACAGTTGACGGTAGAGTCTCTGATGAGACGCAACAGCAGTGTCCTCAGGTTTGTTGACGAAGACCACGGCTGGCTTCTGCTGGGGCCAGAAGGCGCCCGTTGCGGAATGCATGGATGTGCAGGTGCACTCTATCGCACCGTTGACGGAGGCAAGACGTGGGTGCTTGAAGACTGGATCATGGATGACCACCGACCCGAGGGAGAACGGCATGGTATTCCTATCGATATCCAGTTCAGCAGCCGGTTGGATGGATGGCTGACTATCGAAGGCACTGCCGCCAGTAAGGGTGGCATAGGCGTCACCCGCGACGGGGGAAAACACTGGGACATCCACTTGCCGGACTCGATGCCAACTATCGTCTCAGTTACAGCGCTAGACGCAGAGCATGCCTGGATCGTTGGCGTAGACAAAGTCGGTCAGAGTGTCCTCATTCAAACTGACGATTCCGCCACTACCTGGAGGGCAGTGGACGTTGGTGCATCTCAGACCGGCAGTAGTGCCAACTAGACCCAATGATTACATAATCGGGAGTTCGGCCCCAAGGCCCTTGCACACTCGGGCCGTTGATAGCACGAACACCAGAGCGGATAAACGCCCTGGCACTGCATATTCACTCGGCCGTATTCATTTCGGAGGGCTATGTCATCAGCCTGATCCGCACCCCTTCGGGCGCGGATGTACTTATGCGGGGGCTGTCCCCGACTCACGGGGTCACCGTCTGCGGCCGGTAGAGGTCCGTGGGGTCGAAGCGGAGCACGGGGACGTAGGGGTTTCCCGGGATGGGACGGGTCGCCGGGCTTGACCCGGGCAGGCTCGCCACCACCACGGTGGGGCCGGTGAAGTCCGTGACGGTCGCCAGCGGGCGCGTCACCAGGTACCCCTCCCCGCGCGGCATCGGGGTCACCTCGTCCTCCATGAAGCCGTAGGGCTCACCCGGGACCACCTCGAAGAGCGCCCAGCTCAGGACAAAGCCCTCGCTCTCCGCCGCAGAGCGCACGCGCCGGGCGGCCGCCAGCAGCCAGCGGTTGAGCTCGCTCGCGTAGTCGCGCACGGCTTGGATCCAGTTGTCGTATTCCGCCAGCGGGACGATGCCCACCAGCAAGGTATTGTAATTGACGTCGCGGGCCAGCTGATAGTCCACGTGAAACAGTTCCTTGCCGCCGGCGCTGAACGTGGCGAACTCGGCGGCCAGCACCGTGCGGGCATCCATGACGGAGCGGACTTCCGCAAGGGACAGCGCACCGGACGCGGGCTTGGTCGCAGTGGAGTGCGACGTGTCGTCCGGCGGAGGCGGCAACAGCGTTACGGCCTCGGCCACCGGTGCGGCAGGCTGGTTCGCAGTCCCGGGTCGAGGCTCGTCGCTCTCAGACGGTTGGGTCGGGCCGACGGAATCTCCATTCTGTCCAGGCTCCTGCGGCTCTGGCTCCTGCTGCTCTACCTGGAACTGCCCGGGGACGGGCTCGGGAGCCGGGCCATAGGCGGAGGCGGCCACGCCGACGATCAGCCCCAGTGCGAGGGCCGCGGGGCTGGTGGCCAGCAGCACCCAGCGGGGCACCCTCCGGCGCGCGGGCGGGTCGGAATAGGTCATGCGCTGGTACAGGGCGCTCCCTCCGTTTCATACAAGGCGCAGGCAGTCGTACCGCCTGCGGCGAAATCCAATAAACATGATCAAGCGAGACGTGCTCGGGTTCACGGTTCTGATCGGCCTGGCGCTGGGCGCCTTCTGGGACGGTCTCTACGCGCCGGGCCAGCAGATGGTGGGCGTGTTGCTGGCCGCCGCCCTGGCGCTCAGGGCGCCCTCCGTGCGGCTTCACGGCAGCGAGTGGCTGGCCCTGCTGCTCCTGGCCGCGGGGGCAGCGGGGGGACTGGCCGCGCCAGCCGCCGCCGGTGCGGCGGCGCACGGTCCGGTGCTGGTCGCCGGCTGGGCCCTGGCCCTCATCGCGGGCCGGTCGTTCCGGCCCGGCGAGGCCGAGCCGGCCCTTGCGCGCTTCTGGGCGGCCACAGGTGCCCTCCTCGCTTTCGCCGGCATGCTCCTCATCTCCTTCACCGCGCCGCACCATTCGGGGAGGCTGGCCTCCTTCGTCGGCTACCCCATCGCCGTGGGCATGGCCGGTCTGCTCGGCCTGGCTGGTGCACTGCCGGACCTGGCGGCAGGGCGGCGCTGGGCGCCCGTCCTTGCCCTGGGCTGTGCCCTGGGGCTGCTGCTCTCCGGCTCCCGGGGCGTGTGGGCCGCCTTCGCGCTCGCGGTGGCGTACTTCTCGTGGGCCGCGTCGGACGTGCTCCGGGGCGCCCTGTCCCGCGCCTGGCCGGCCCTGCTCGCGGCCTTTGCCACCGCGCTCTGGGCCGCCCCGGCAGTACAGGGGCGGGACGCGCCGCGGCTCTGGCTGGTCCTGTTGCTCGCCCTATTGACGGTTGCAGTGGCGGAACGGTTTCACCACCTGCGGCCCGTGCGGCTGGCCGTGCTGACGGCGGCCCTGGCGGCGCTTGCCCTCGCCCCGGGCTGGGGCTGGCTCTGGGGCCGTGCGGCCATGCTTCCGCTCACCGATACCTCCTCGGCGGAGCGGCTGATTTTCCTGCGGGACGGCCTTGCCCTGGCCGCCGACCTGCCCCGGGGGGCGGGCTACCGCGCCTGGTCGGCGCTGCATCTGCAGGCGGCCAGTTACCCCTACTACTCCGCCGAGGTCCACTCGTCGCTGCTGGACGCCGCCCTCTCCTTCGGCTGGGCCGGCGCCGCGGCGTTTCTGCTGCTTTACGCCCGCCTTCTCCTCGGGCTGCGGCGCGGCCGCGCCTGGCCCCCGGCCCGGGTGGCCGTTCTGGGCGGGCTGGGCGCCCTGGTCCTCCATGCGCTGGTCGACTGGGAGCTGAGCTACGGCTTCTTCATGTTCCCCCTGTGGTTCGGCTTCGGGTTGCTGGGGGACGGGCCGGTTCTGGCTGCGCCGGCAGCCGTGGGCGGTCGGGGCTGGGTCTGGCCCCGGTGGCTCACGGCGGCTCTGGCCGGCCTGGCCCTGGCGGGCGCGCTGCTGCTTGGGGCCGCCGACGCGGCGGTCGACCTGGCCGCCGGGAGCCTGAGCTCCGGCTCGCCGGCAGCTTCCCTGCGCCACGCAGGCGCAGCGGTGGCGCTCGCCCCCTGGAACGACCTCGCCCACGGCTACCGGGGGGCCGCGCTGGCCCAGTTCGGGCGGGGGGAGGAGGCGCTTGCGGCTCTCGCCCGCGCCCGGGAACTCGGCCCGCGGGAGCCCTGGTACGCGCGCCTGCAGGCGGAGGAACTGGGCCGGCAGCGGCGCTGGGACGAGGCGGCCGCGGCCTGGCGGGAGTACGTGCGGCTCTGGCCCTGGGAGACCGAGGCGTACGCGGCGGCGGTCTCCGCCCATCTGGACTACCTGGAGCGCGCCCAGGCGGCCGGCGACACCGCAGCCGCCGCCCGCCTCGCGAAGAGCGGGCTGGCGGTCCTGGACAGACTGGAGGGGCAGAAGGCGCTGGAGCCGGGCGACGCCCCCCGGAAGGGGCTGGAGGTGGATCGGCCCCTCTTCCGCGAGGCGAGGCAGGTGTTGGAGCGGTGGGTTGCGAGCGGTGAGTCGTGAGTGGGGCGTGGGCTGTGCCGGCCGCCCGGACGCCGGGGTGGCAGGCGGCTCCGGCCGTTTGGGGACCGACCGCCGGGCCGGTCCGACGCGTGGCGGGAAGCGAAGTCGGGCAACCTCACTATGGTCCCGGCCACCGGCCCGGGGGGCTGGCGGAGTCCTGCCGCTTTCTGGCTGAGGCCTTGTGGTATACTGAAGTTGCGACCTCTGGATGAAACCTCTGTGAAAGGTGTGGTGTGCTATGGAGTACCGTCGACTGGGACGGAGCGGCCTGAAGATCAGCGAGATCTCTCTGGGAAGCTGGCTCACCTACGGCACGCGGGTCGAGGCGGAGGCCGCCAAGGCCTGCATTCGCAAGGCTTACGAACTCGGCGTCAACCACTTCGACTGCGCCGTGGTCTACGGCTCCCGGCCGCACGAGGCGGAAGAGGTGGTGGGCGAGGCCCTGCGCGAGTTCCCCCGCCACACCTATACCGTGACATCCAAGGTGTTCTGGAAGGTGGGTCCATCCACCTATGACCAGGGGCTGTCGCGGAAGCACATCATCGAGCGGGTCGAGATGAGCCTGAAGGCGATGAAGCTCGACTATATCGACATCTACTACGCCCACCGTTACGACCCGCAGACCGACCTGGAGGAGACCCTGCGGGCCTTCGACGACCTGGTCGCCCAGGGCAAGATCCTCTACTACGGCTTCTCCCAGTGGACCCCGGCCCAGGTGGAGAACATGATGGCCATCGTGGACAAGCGGAACCTCCGCCGCCCGGTGGCGAGCCAGCCGGTCTACAACATGCTGGACCGGTACATCGAGAACGAGATCATGCCCATCTGCCAGCGTGAAGGCATCGGGCAGATTGTCTTCTCGCCGCTGGCGCAGGGCGTCCTCACCGGCAAGTACTTGCCGGGCATGACGCTGCGGGAGGGCTGCCGGGGTGCCGTCCCAAAGGTGGGGCAGTTCGTGAAGCGCTACCTGAGCGACGAGGAGATGCTGGAGCGCATCCAGAAGCTGCGCCCCATCGCCGAGCGGAACGGCCTCACCATGGCCCAGCTCGCCCTGGCCTGGGTGCTCAGGCGGCCCGAGGTGACCTCCGCCCTCATCGGCGCCTCCCGGCCCGAGCAGGTGGAGGAGAACGTCAAGGCTTCCGGCGTGAAGCTTTCCGAAGAGGACCTGAAGGAGATCGACGAGGTGCTGGGCCAGGCGCAGTAGCCTGGCCCCTCTCGTGACTTCGCTGTGAAGGAGGCCCCTGATGGAAGAGATCGACCGCGAGCGGCTGAGGGAAGTCCTGGAGTTCATCCGCAGCCACGTGCCGCAGATGGTGCTGAAGCACCTGGAGCCGGAGCTGGCCGCGATCGAGGGCTACATCGTGAACGCCCGGCCGCCCCGCATTGCGCTGGTGGGGCGGCGAGGGTCGGGCAAGTCGAGCCTGGTCAACGCCATCTTCGGCGAGCCCCGGGCCGAGACAGGCGCCGTGCTGGCCACCACGCCCGCGGGCACCTGGTACCAGTACGAGGGACCTGCAGGGGCGCTGGAGGTGCTGGACACCCGTGGCCTGGGCGAGGGCGAACGCCCGGCGGGGGCATCGGAGGACGATGCCGTCGCCGCCAGTCTGAAGGCGGTGCGCGACCGTTGCCCCGACGCGATCCTCTTCGTCATCAAGGCCTCCGACGTGGACGTTTGGATCCAGGAGGACCTGGCCCAGGTCAAGGCCCTGCGCGACGCCATCGCCCGCCGGCACGGAATTGTGCCGCCGGTGATCGGCGTCCTCACGCAAGTGGACCTCCTCAGCCCGGCCGACGTGTCCGAGCCGCCCTACGATGACCCGGAAAAGCAGGCCAACATCGCCCTGGCCCGGGAGAAGCTGTCCGAGCGGATGGCCCGGGTGCTGGACGAGCCGGTGCGGGTCTTCGCCACCTCCGCCTATATGCGCTACCGCGACGGCGTGCTGGTGGTGGACCGCCGTTGGCAGATCGACGAGTTGGTGGACTACCTGGTGGAGCAGCTGCCCGACGAGGCGCAGCTCACCATGGGCCGGGTGGCGGGAATCCGGTCGGCGCAGGCCAAGATCGCCGGTGCGCTGATCCAGTCCACCGCCTCGGCCGCCTCCGCCGTCGCCGCCACGCCGCTTCCCCTGGCGGACATGCCGATCCTTACGGCCATGCAGGTGCTGATGGTGACCGGCATCGCCTACCTGGCGGGGCGGCGGCTCTCCCGGGAGGCGGCCCTGGAGTTCATGGCTGCTCTGGGCCTGAACGTCGGCGCGGGCTTCGCCCTGCGGGAGGTTGCCCGGGGCCTCTCCAAGTGGCTGCTGCCCGGCGGTGGGTCACTCATCTCCGCCGGCGTGGCCTACTGGGGCACCTACGCTCTGGGGCAGGCGGCGGTGGCCTACTACATCGAGAACCAGCCCATCGAGGCTGCCCGGAAGCTGCTGGAGCAGGGCCGGGAGAAGGCGAGAACCTTAAGAAAGCCGTAAGATTTGGCCAGAGACGGCCGAAAGAAACACACGGTAATGTGGAGAGCGAGCCCGGGGAAGCGGAACCGGACGGGCGGCGGACCCGGCCCGCTGGTGCCCGCGACCCAGGGCACCCCAGGACGGCAGAGGCAGAAAGGGCCGGTGGCCCTGGCGGCCGGAGGGAGCGAGGATGGCGGAACCGCTGATTCTGGTGGTGGACGATGAGCAGGCGATCACGGACCTGATCGAGATTCACCTGCTGAGTGAGGGCTATAGGGTGCGCAAGGCCGCAAGTGGGGCCGAAGCCCTGCGGATCGTGCGGGAGGAGCACCCCGACCTGGTGATCCTGGACATCATGATGCCGGGCATGGATGGCCTCGAGGTCTGCCGGGAGATCCGGCGGGAGCGCAACGTGCCGATTCTGATGCTCAGCGCCAAGTCGGAGGACGTGGACAAAATCCTGGGCCTGAAGATCGGCGCTGACGACTACCTCACCAAGCCCTTCAACCCGTTGGAGCTGATGGCCCGGGTGAAGGCGCAGCTGCGCCGCTACCTCACGCTGAATCCCGCTTCGGCCCGTCAGCCGGACGTGATCACGGTGGGCGGCGTGGAGATCGACCGGGCGGGTCGCTCCGTGACGAAGGACGGGCGGGAGGTGGACCTCACGCCCACCGAGTTCGAGATCCTCCTGCTGCTGGCATCGCACCCCGGACGGGTCTTCAGTTCGGAGGAGATCTTCGAACGGGTCTGGAAGGAACGGTACTTCCAGTCCAACAACACGGTGATGGTCCACATCCGCCGGCTGAGGGAGAAGGTGGAGGACGACCCCAGTCACCCCACGCTGATCAAGACCGTCTGGGGGGTCGGTTACAAAATTGAGAACTAAGGCTGCGCTGAGCCTGCGCTGGCAGCTCATCCTTACGTTCGCTGCCAGCGGCCTGCTGGCCGCCGCCTCCACTCTCGCGCTGCTGGCCATCGCGGTGGCGGTGGGCAACACGTTCCGACCGGTCGAGGCCCTGCTGACCTTCCTGGCCAGAACGGTCGGGACCTGGCCCGTGATGCTGGCCACCGGTGTCGTACTGCTCTTCATCTGGTACGTCGTGCTCAGCCAGCCGCTGGTCCGCTATATCGAGGCCATGAGCCGGGCGATGCAGGAAGTGGCGCACGGCAACTACGACGTCGCGCTCCCTTACCGGCAGCCCGACGAACTGGGCGTCCTGGGGCAGAACCTGACGGCCATGGCGCGGCAGGTGAAATCGGCGATCGAAGGGGAGCGGCGGGCGAATCAGGCCCGCTACGAGCTGATCACCGCCGTCTCGCACGACCTGAGGACCCCTCTGACGTCGGTGCTCGGATACCTGCAGCTCATCGACGAGGACCGGTATCGGGACGAGGTGGAGCTGCGCTACTACGTCGACATGGCCTATGAAAAAGCGAAGCAGCTGAAGCGGCTGATCGACCAGCTCTTCGAGTTCACCCGCACCAGCCACGGGGGCATCGTGCTGCGGCCGGTGGCCATCAACCCGGCGGAACTCCTGGAGCAGGTGGCGGAGGAGTTCGTCCCCGCCCTGCGCGCCGCGGGGATGGAGTACCGCCTGAAGCTACCCCCCGACCGGGTGACCATCACCGCAGACCCCGACCTGCTGGTGCGGGCGCTGGAGAACCTCATCTCCAACGCCATCCGCTACGGAAAGGAGGGCAAGGTGGTCGAGCTCGAGCTGGAGGTGCGGGAGGCTGAGCGGGCGGTGCTCATGCGGGTTGCGAACCGCGGCAACCCGATCCCGGTGCACCTGCTCGACCGCATCTTCGACAGTTTCTACCGGGGCGAGACCTCCCGGTCCCGCCAGACCGGCGGCGCCGGCCTTGGACTGGCCATCGTGAAGAACATCGTCACGCTCCACGGCGGCAGCGTGCGGGCGATCAACGAGACCGAGCGCACCGTGTTCGAGATCCGGCTGCCCATGGGCGCCCACGCGGGATACCAGGCGCTCCCCGGATCGGCGGGGTGATCGACGAACGTCTCTGGCCCGGGCGAGGCCGCACGCTGCAACGCTCGCAGCGTCCCCGGTCTGGGGCGTCGGAATGTGACACGTCCCCCGGTCGGGTGCGCCAGAGCGCGGAGGACAGCGCCCAGGCCAGGAGAGATGGGACGGCGTGGGCGGATGCCCCCGAGTGCGATGCGATATGGCAACCCACATCGAGACGAGGTCGTTGCGGCCGGGTTTCTGTGGCGGCGTCCACGGAAGCCCGGCTGCCGTGTCGGGGCTCCGTTCCGCCGTGGCCGAGGCGTCGTGCGCCCCGACGCCCATTCTGCGCGCCGGCAGTGAGACGCCTTCCCTCCGAGTTGGGTTCGGAGGGGGGGTAGGAAGGCGTCTTCGGAGATAGAGGGAAAAAAGGACCGGTATTTTCCCCGAGATCGGGGGAATTTCTGCCCCCTATTTGCCCCGGAGTAGGGGTTTTTGCTGTCCCGAGGGGTGAACACGTCTCCCGCAAGAGCCCGTCGAGGGGTGTTGACGGGCCGGATCTACTCCCGGGGGGTATGGATGCGCCGCGATAGGGGGCAAGAATTCCCCCTAATTGGGCAAAAATAGGGGGCTGATTTTCCCCCTATTTCTGAATGCCCGGCTGGCCGGCCCGGTCCCCGGCACCGTCCGGGCGTGCGCCAGGGAGACGTTGCGCAGGGGCCGGATGCGCTGCGGGATCAGACCTCCGAGCGGCGCAGCGGGTCGCGGACCCCGTCGTGAGACGCCTTAAGAAACCCGTAAGCCGCAGGTGAAGCGGCGGTAAGGTCGGTGCGCTATGGTAGGCATGTAGCAACGCGAAGGGAGATGCCTGCCTTGCACATCCGCAAACGCTTACGCACGGCGCTCCTCCTTGGGGCCGTCGCACTGGCCGTCTGGGGCGCCCGGCCCGCCGCAGCCGTGGACCCGGGCCGGGAGGTGCAGGAAATCGGCCGCTGGATCCGGGAGCGCCAGGAAGAACTCGCCCCGACTCCGCAAGGCGACCCGGTCTGGCCGGTCCCGGGGTACACCGAGGTCACGTCTGGGTATGGCCTTCGCCTGCACCCCGTGCTGAGGCGGCTTCGGCTGCATGCGGGGGTTGACATCGGGGCGCCGGAAGGGGCCCCTGCGGTCGCCTGCCTGGACGGCGTGGTGCTCGTCGTCGCCTCCCTTCCCGCGTATGGGCAGATCGTCGTGATCGACCACGGGGGGCGGCTGGCCAGCGTGTACGCTCACCTCTCCGGGGTGGCGGTGCGGGAGGGGGAGCGGGTGACCCGCGGGGCGCGCGTCGGCAGCGTGGGCGCCACCGGCCAGGTGACGGGTCCGCACCTGCATTTCGAGCTCCGGCACGACGGCGAGCCGCTGGACCCCGCCGGACTCCTCGACGGACTCCTGTGAGTGGTCTTGCCCCACCGCTCAGGGATTGTTATACTGGGCTCTAACAAATCCATACCCTGCTCGATTCATCGAGAGTGGCGGAGGGACTGGCCCTGTGATGCCACGGCAACCGGCTCCGGGCGGAGAACGGTGCCAATTCCAGCGGACGGCGGGTCCGAGAGATGAAGCGGGCGCAGCGAACTGTCTGCGAACCCTTCGTTCTCGAAGGGTTCTTTGTGTATGGGGGCCCGGGCGGCACATCCGGGCTGGGGAGGCGAGACATGTGGCACGGCTCTTGAACAGGCTGCAGCAGGGTGCCTTCTGCGTGACGGTGGAGATCGACCCGCCCCGGGGGGCGAGCGTGACAAAGACCCTGGAGCGGGTGCGCCGCTTCGCCGACAGGGTCGACGCGGTGAACGTGGCCGACTGCCCGATGGCCAACGTCAGGATGAGCCCCATCACCCTGGCGCACCTGCTGCAGCGGGACGGTCAGGTGGAGGCGATCTTCCACCTGACCACCCGCGACCGCAACGTGATCGGTCTGCAGGCGGAACTGCTGGGGGCGGCGGGGCTGGGGGTCCGCAACATCCTGGCCCTGCGGGGCGACAACCCCGAGCAGGGCGACCACCCCGGGGCCCGCGGCGTCTTCGAGGTGGATACGATCGGGCTGATCCGCCTGGCGGCCACCCTCAACCGCGGGCAGACGCTCTCCGGGGGTGCGCTGGATCACCCCACCGACTTCGCCATCGGCTGCGCCTGCAACCCCGCCGCGGCGGACCTGGAGGCCGAGGTTTCACGGCTGGAGCAGAAGGTCGAGGCGGGGGCACACTTTGCGCAGACCCAGCCCATCTTCGACCCGCGGCAGTTGGAGCGCTTCCAGGCGAAGCTGGCGGGGCGGGTGCGGATCCCCATCCTGTACGGCATCCTGCCCCTGAAGAGCTACGACTTCGCCCTGCGCATGAACCGGGACGTGCCCGGCATCGTGGTCCCCGACCCCATCCTCGACCGGATGCGCGACCGGGGCGAGGAGGAGGGCCTGCGGCTCGTGGCTGAACTCCTGCGGGAGATCGGCCCGCACGTCCACGGCGTGCACATCTTCCCGATGAACAGTGCGCGCCTGGCCGTGGCGGTGCTGGACATCATCGACGAACTGGGGCTGCGCCGGTCCCGGCGCCAGGGAGAGTAGTGCCGGGCGAGGCGGATCATGGGGCCTGCGGCGCTCGGTGACTGCGGCGCCGGTGAGTGGCCCGGGGCCGCGGCAGCGCCCGGGGGCCGCACCCCAGGCCCGCCGTCTCGCCGAGAGGGGTGAAGCCATGCTGGCGCATACGATCCTGCGGCCCCCCGCCGCCCAGCTGTCCCTTCCGCCCCAGGACGTGCTGCGCCTCCTGGGCTACCGGGAGGGGCGCACCCGCCTCACCCGGCGGGACGAGGAACTGGTGGAGAGGGGCATGCGGCTTGCCCGCGACGCGGCGGCACCAGCCGCGAGCGTGGCCTGCTGCGCCGCCCGCGTGGACGGCGAGTGGGTGCGCACCGGCGCCCCGGAAGTCGCCTGGCGCTCCCGCACCCTGGCCAGGCTGCTGGCGGGTACGGAAGGCGTCACCCTGGTCGCGGCGACTCTGGGGCCCGACGTGGACAGGCTGATCGAAGAACTGTTCCAGCGGGAGGAGTACGCCCTGGCCACCGTCGTGGACGCGGCCGGCTCCGCCCTGGTCCACGGGCTGGCGAAGTGGGTGCGGGAGACGCTGACCGGGGGCGGGCTCACCCCCCTGTACGCACCCGGGTACGGCGACTGGCCGGTGGAGGAGCAGATCCGCCTGGTGGAACTGGCCGGCGGGCCGGCGATCGGCGTGACGTGCACGCCGACGTGCTACCTGCAGCCCCGGAAGTCGCTGGTCGGGCTGTTCGGCTGGCAGCCTGCCGGGGCTCCGGAGCGGCCGGCCCTCGGCTGCAGCCGTTGCGCGAAGGTGGATTGCCCGTACAGGGTCCGCAGGGCGCCGGTCACCGGGGCGGCGCCCCGACGGGGATAGGTGGGCGGGGCAAGCGGAAGAGGCCCGGGCCGTCCGGCCGGGGTGCGCCCCGGGAAAGCGGACGGCGGTGCGGTGAGCGGTGCAGGCCCGGGAGCCCCGTGGGACTTGACGCCACTGCACGGATTCGAAGGAGGGGATGATGCGATGGGGCTGCTTGACCTCCTGGGCCGGGAGGTCCTGGTCTGCGACGGAGCGATGGGCACGATGCTGCAGGCGCACGGACTGCCCGCCGGAGCGTGCCCGGACCTGTGGAACCTGGAGCGGCCGGACGCGGTGATGGCCGTCCATCGGGCCTACGTGGAGGCCGGGGCGCAGATTATCGAGACCAACACCTTCGGCTCCACGCCGATCCGGCTCTCCCACTACGGCCTCGCGGATCGGTGCCACGACATCACCGTCGCCGGGGTGCGCTGCGCCCGGGAGGCCGCGGCGGGTCGGGCCCTGGTCGCGGGGTCGATGGGGCCTCTGGGTGCGCTGGTGGAGCCGCTGGGCGACCTCACCTTCGCTGCAGCCTACGCCCAGTTCGCCGCCCAGGCGCGGGCCTTTGCCGAGGCGCGGCCCGACTTCATCATCATCGAGACCATCGCCGACCTGAACGAACTCCGGGCAGCGGTGCTGGCCTGCAGGGATCATGCTCCTTCCCTCAAGCTGATCGCCCAGATCACCATCGACCCCAGCGGCCGCGCCTTCACCGGCACCGATCCCGAGACGGCCGCCCTGGTGCTGCAGTCGCTGGGCGTGGACGTGATCGGCCTCAACTGCTCGGTCGGCCCGGACCTGATGGTGGAAGCCGTGGCCCGCATGGCCCGGGTGGCCCGGGTGCCCATCTCGGCCCAGCCCAACGCCGGGCTGCCGCTGCTCCAGCCCGATGGCACCACCCGGTTTCCCATGGGGCCCGCAGACTTCGCCGCCTACGGCCCGAAGCTGGTCGCCGCCGGGGCGTCCGTGGTGGGCGGTTGCTGCGGCACCACGCCGGAGCACATCCGCCGGCTCCGGGCGGCGGTGGAGGGTCTCCGGCCGGCGGGCCGCCCCGGTCCCCTCGCCCATACCCTGGGCCTCGCGTCCCGCACCCGCTCGCTCTTCTTCGTGGAGCAGAACCTTCCGGTGGTGATCGGCGAACGCATCAACCCGACGGGCCGGAAGCTGCTGACGAAGGACATCCGGGAAGGCACTTTCGCCCGGGTGCGGGCGGAGGCGAGGCGGCAGGTCGAGGCCGGGGCCGCGGTGCTGGACGTGAACGTGGGCGTGCCGCTCATCGATGAGCCGGCGGCGATGGCCCGGGCCGTGCGGGTGATCCAGGAGGCGGTGGACGTCCCGCTCTGCCTCGACTCGCCCAACGCCGCCGCCCTGGAGGCGGGCCTCAAGGCCTGCGTCGGCAAGCCGCTCATCAACTCGTTCAGCCTGGAGGAGGGGCGCGCCGAGGCGGTGCTGCCCCTGGCGAAGCGCTACGGCGCCGCCGTGCTGGGTCTCACCATCGACGAGAAGGGCATCCCGTCCTCCGCCGAGCAGCGGGTGGCGATCGCCCGCCGGCTCGTGGAGGCGGCGGAGGCGTACGGCATCTCCCGGCACGACGTGGTCATCGACCCGCTGGCGCTCACCGCAGGGGCCCAGCAGGCCCAGGCCCGGGAGACGCTCAAGGCCGTGCAGCGGATCACGGAGGAGCTGGGGGTGCTCACCTCACTGGGGGTCTCCAACGTCTCCTTCGGCCTGCCCAACCGGCCGTTCCTGAACAGCGTCTACCTCACCATGGCCGTGACCATGGGGCTCTCCATGGCCATCCTGAACCCGCTGGACGAACGGATGATGGACACCATCCGGGCCCTGCGGCTCCTGCTCAACCGGGACCGCAATGCCCGCACCTACATGGAGGTGGTGGGCCCCAAGCGGCTGGTGCACACGGCGGAGGAGGCGCTGCAGGGGCAGAGTGCCCCCGCTGGTCCGGGCCCGGGTGCGACGGGTGCGCGTCCTTCTGCGCGCACCGCTGCTCAGCCGGGCGGGGCGGGAGCCGGCGGGCCCGTCCCTGACGCGGCGGGGGCGCCGGCAGGCGGCCCGCCCGCCGGCCCCGCTCCCGAGGGCCCAGCCGCACCCTCCGTTGCGGAGGGGTTCCCCGCACCGCCGGCTCCCCGGGACGAACTGGGGGCCAAGCTGTACCGGGCGGTGCTCGAGGGCGACCCGGAGGGCATCCTGCCGCTGGTGGAGCAGGGCCTGGCCGAGGGGCGGGACCCCATGGGCCTGCTCAACCAGTACCTGATCCCGGCCATCGAGGAGGTGGGCCGGCTCTTCGGCGAGGGCATCTACTTCCTGCCCCAGCTGATGCTCTCCGCCCAGGCGATGAAGAAGGCCTTTGCCCGCCTGAAGCCCGAGATCCAGAAGGCGAAGCGGGGCCAGACCGAGGTCGGCACCGTGGTGCTGGCCACGGTGGAGGGGGACATCCACGACATCGGCAAGAACATCGTGGCGGTGCTGCTGGAAAACTACGGCTTCCGGGTGATCGACCTGGGCCGCGACGTGAAGGCCGAGGTGGTGCTGGACGAGGCCCGTAGGGCGGGGGCGGACATCGTCGGCCTCTCGGCCCTGATGACCACCACCATGCCGCAGATGAAGCGGGTGATCGACCTCTTCGCCCGGGAGGGCTTCGACTGCCCGGTGATCATCGGCGGTGCGGCCACCACCCGGGCCTTTGCCGAGAGGATCGGCGCCCGGGGTCACGGCCGCGACGCCCAGGAGGCCGTGGCGCTGGCGCTGGAGATCATGAAGGAACGGGGCGCCCGGCGCAAGGAGTAGTCCGAGACGCGGTGCCGCTGTGAACGTGCCGGAGCCGGCGGGGCGGTGAAGCCCGTCGGGCGGCCGGGAAGGAACCGAAGGGAGGGATGGGCGTGGGCTGTCGCGTGAGGGCTGCGGGCCGTGAGTTCACGGTGCCCGAGGGGACCCTGCTGTCGGCGGCGCTGAACCGCGCAGGCGTGTTGATCGAGACCCCCTGCGGCGGGCGGGGGCAGTGCCGCAAGTGCCTGGTGCGGGTGACCCGCGGGGCGCCCGCACCCAGCCCGGCGGATCGGGAGCAGCTTTCCCCGGCCGAACTGGGCCAGGGTTTCCGCCTGGCCTGCCAGCTGCGGGTGGAGGGCGACCTGGAAGTGGCCGTGTTCCCCGCCGCGGCGGCCGACGCCCGCAAGGCCGGGCTGGGCGGGCTGAGCGGGCCGGTGGAGGTCGATCCCTGGGCGCCGCTCCGCCCGGCCGGCCCTTCGCTCGGTCTCGCCCTGGACGTGGGCACCACCACCCTGGCCGCCGCCCTGCTGGACCTCCGCACCGGGGAGGAGCTGGCCGTGCAGGCCGCGCCCAACCCCCAGGCTGCCTACGGGGCGGACCTGATGAGCCGCCTCTCCCATGCCATCCAGGGCGAGGCGGAGGCGCAGGAGCTCACCCGGCTGGTGCGGGAGGCCGCACTGCACCTGCTGGACGGGCTGCTCAGCAAGGCAGGGGCCCGGCGGGAGGACGTGGTGACCGGCACGCTCGTGGGGAACACGGTGATGCACCACCTCTTCCTGGGGCTTCCCGTCGCCGGCCTGGCGGCGGCGCCGTACACCCCGGCGCTGCTGGAGGGGCGGACGTTCGCCATCCCGGGTTTCCCACCTCTCTACGCCCTGCCGGGCATCGCCGGCTTTGTGGGCTCCGACGCGGTGGCCGCCGCCCTGGCTGCGGGCCTGGACGAGGGCGAGGGCACCATCCTGCTGGTGGACGTGGGCACCAACGGCGAGATCCTGCTGCGCCACGGCGGCCGGCTCTACGCCTGCTCCGCCCCGGCCGGCCCGGCGTTCGAGGGGGGCGAGATCAGCCAGGGAATGCGGGCCGGCCCCGGGGCTATTGAGGCGGTGCGCTTCGACGGGACCGACCTGGTGGTCGAGGTCATCCCCGGCCCCCGGGGACGCGCCGCATCCCCCAGTGCCGGATCGGCGGAGACAGGCAGAAGTGTTCGGGGCGGCCAGGGGCAGGGCAGCCTGTCCCAGGGCACCCCGGCCCGGGGGATCTGCGGCTCGGGGCTGCTGGACGCCGCTGCGGCGCTCCTGGACGCCTCGCTCCTGGACTGGACCGGCCGGCTCACCCGGACGGGCCCTGCCGCCCGGCGCATCGCCGCGGACGGCCTTTCGGTGGAACTGGCTCCGGGCGTCGGGCTCACCCAGCGGGACATCCGGGCACTCCAGCTGGCCAAGGGGGCCATCCGGGCGGGCATCGACCTGGTGCTGCAGGTGGCCGGCACCGGTCCCGAGGCGCTGGACGAGTTGCTGCTGGCCGGCGCCTTCGGCACGTACCTGCACCGGGAGAGCGCCCTGGCCGTCGGCCTGTTGCCCTCCATCCCACCCGATCGCATCCGGCCGGTCGGCAACGCCGCAGCCGCCGGCGCCAAGCTGGCGCTGCTCTCTGCCGGGGCGCGGGAGCGGGCGGAGAGGCTGGCCGCCAGTGCGCACTTCGTGGAACTGGCGACACACCCCGACTTCGAGGAGATCTTCATGGCGGCGCTTAACTTCCCAAGACGGTAAGCAGCGCTGGGCCCGCACGCCGGTGCGGGCCTGCCGCTTGTATCGGTGATCGCGGGCGGGGGGAGGCTACCGCCCGAACAGACTCAACCGGATGAGAGAGGAGTGTTCCATGGTCATAGCGCGCACCGCTGCCCTGCAGCGCATCCTGGCCGCCGCCCTGTCTGCGCTGGTCGCAGTCTCCACGCCGGTCGGCTGCGGCCGGGGTGGTGCGCCGTCGCCCGGCGCGCCGCCGCAGGGCGGAGCCCCGCCCGCGGAGGAACCCGGGGGAAGCCGGGGGGAGGAGCCTGCGCCTGTCTCGGCGGTGCCCGACTGGCTGGACTACCTCACCCTCGAGGAGAAGCTCGGCCAGCTTTTCTGGGTGGGCCTCCCGGGTGCGGAGCTCACCCCCGAAACGGAGGAGTTGCTGGCGGAGGGGAAGGTGGGCGGCTACATCCTGTTCGGCCGGCAGGGCAGCGACCCGGAGCGGCTGCGCCGCCTCACCGCCTCCCTGCAGGCCGCGGCGGCCGCCCGGGAGCGGGCCACGCCCGGCCTCGTCATCGCGGTGGACCACGAGGGCGGGCTGGTGCAGCGCTTCGGCCCGCCGTTTACCCAGTGGCCGGGCAACATGGCCCTGGGGGCCACCGGCTCGGAGGAGTACGCCGAGCAGGTCGGGCGGGCGATGGCCCGGGAACTGCTCGCGGTGGGCGTGAACATGAACCTGGCGCCCGTCGCCGACGTGAACAACAACCCCGCCAACCCGGTGATCGGCACGCGCTCCTTCGGCGAGGACCCGGCGCTGGTGGCCCGGCTGGCGGCGGCCCTGGCGAGAGGCCTCCAGGCGGAGGGGGTCAGCGCCGTGGCCAAGCACTTCCCCGGCCACGGCGACACCGACGTCGACAGCCACCTCGACCTGCCGGTGGTGGGCCACGACCGGGAGCGGCTGGACCAGGTGGAACTGCGGCCCTTCCGGGCGGCCATCGCCGGGGGAGTCGACGCGGTCATGGCGGCCCACGTCGTGTTCCCGGCCGTGGCGCAGGACGGCCGCCCCGCCACGCTCTCGCCCTCCGTGCTCAACGGCCTGCTGAAGGAGGAACTGGGCTTCCCGGGCGTGGTCATCACCGACTCCATGGACGGCATGGCGGCGATCACGGACCACTACGGCGTGGCGGAGGGGCTGGTGCTCGCCGTGCAGGCCGGCGCGGACGTGGTGCTGGTCACCGAGTCCTTCGGCGTGCAGCGTTCGCTTTACGACAAGCTGCTGCAGGCGGTGCGGGAGGGGCGGATTCCCGAGAGCCGGATCGACGACGCCGCCGGCCGGGTGCTGGCCCTGAAGGAGCGGCAGGGGCTCCTGCCGCCGCTTCCGGGGAAGGCGACCGCCGGCGAGGCGGGAGGCGCCGGCGGGGAGGTCTCAGGTGGGGCCCCGCGCGAGCCGGCCCGACTGACGGGGGAGCAGCCGCTGGCTGAGCCGATTGGACCGGCGGCCCACCAGGCCCTGGCGGAGCAGATCGGCGCCGATGCCCTGACCCTGGTGCGCAACGCGCACCTGCCGCTTCAGCCCAGCGCCGGCGACCGGATCGTCGTCATCGGCCCCGCCTACGCGCGCCCCGTGACCGGCGTTGACGGCGTGGCCACCGCCCTCGGGGCGTCGATCAGGGCGTTGCATGAGAACACCATCGAGATCACGCTGGACTACCGGCCCGATGAGGACGCCCTCGCGGCCGCCCGGGAGATCGCAGAGGAGGCCGACGTGGTGATCTACGCCGTGAGCGAGGGCCACGACGTTCCCGGGCATCGGGATCTGATCGCCGACCTGGTGGCCGGCGGCAGGCCGGTGGTGGTGGTCGGACTGGGCATGCCTTACGAGCTCACCGCCATTCCCGAGATCGGCACCTACATCGCCGCCTACGGGTACCAGGATGTGAACCTGAAAGGCATCGGACCGTTGCTCTTTGGCCGGGCCCCGGCGAAGGGGCGGCTGCCGGTGTCGGTTCCCGGTCTCTACCCGGCGGGGCACGGCCTTGACATGATGCTGGGGTAAGGCAGGGAGGCGTCCAGAACGGGCAGAACGGCTCCTCCCGAGACGAACTCCCCGGCCCGGGCGGGTGCCGACAGGTTCCCGGGGCCGTGAGACGGGCAGCCCGGGGAAGGGGCGCAGAAATCGAAACCGTGGTCCGGCGAGGAGACTCACCGGTCCACGGTTTCGCGTTCTACACCGACTTCGGGGTTCGAGCACCGATCTGGTGGTTCGGGCGCAACGGGCCCGGGGCGTTCCACCGTCGTAAGGGCAGAAAGGGGGGGTTGCCGTGCGGCCCGAGTCAGAGGCCGAGCGTGCTGAGCGCCATGCGAGGACCGTCGCCGCGTTCCGGGCGCAGTTCGATCCCGACAACCCGCCGTGGGAGCCCTACACGCTGGAACAGCACTTCAGCGCCGGTGACGAGGGCGACTTCGACGGCCTCTCGGCTGCCCTGCAGGAGCGCGGGTTTCAGGTGGAGAGTCTCACCTACGATCCCGCGGACCGGGAGCGCACGTGGCGGCTCGTGGTGGTGCGGCTGGAGCTGGTCGACGAGCAGCGCCTGCTGCGGCTCTCCGACGAGATGGATGGCCTCGCCCGCCAGTTTGAAGCGAGGTACGAGGGGTGGGCCACCCGTGTCGACGAAGGGTGAGCCCCCGGGCAGCCCTTCTCACCGCCTCGCCGCCGGGTCGCTGAAGCGGCCCCCCATCACCGTCTTCACGAGTTCCATCACGGCGGTGACGCCCAGGGAGAACAGGGCGATCCACAGCCAGTCCTGGGTGTGTACTTCGTGCAGCTGGAAGACCCGCTCGAGGACGGGCACGGTCATGACGACCACCAGCAGCAGCACGCCCATGATGGTGGCCAGCCAGGCGAACCGGTTCTTGAAGAGGCCGATGGTCCACACCGGCTTGGTGGTGTTCCGGCAGGAGTGTGCCCAGACCAGCTCGGCCAGGGTGATGGTGGCGAAGGCGTAGGTGGAGCCCATCTCCGCGGCGTTGGCCGGGTCCTTCGCCATGCCCAGCGAGTGCGCCCAGAGCACGGCGACGGTCATCAGCACGGCCTGGATGAACATCTGGATCAGCATGGGCCGGGTGATCACGTTCTCCCTGGGGTCCCGCGGGCGGCGCTCCATGACGCCGGGCTCACTGGGCTCCATGCCCAGGGCGATGGCCGGCAGCGAGTCGGTGATCAGGTTGATCCAGAGCAGGTGGATCGGCTGGAGCGGCAGGGGCCGGCCCGTGAGCATGGCGGCGGTGATGATGAACAGCTCCGCCAGGTTGGCCGAGAGCAGGAAGAACGTGAACTTCTGAATGTTGCTGTAGATGGTCCGCCCCTCTTCGATCGCACTGACGATCGTGGCATAGTTGTCGTCCATCAGCACCATGTCGGAGGCGCCCTTGGCGACGCCCGTGCCGGAGAGGCCCATGGCCACGCCGATGTCGGCCCGCTTGAGGGCCGGGGCGTCGTTCACGCCGTCGCCCGTCATCGCCACGATCTCGCCGCGCCGGCGCAGCGCGTCCACGATGCGCAGCTTGTGCTCCGGCGATACCCGGGCGAACACGTTGGCCTTCTGCACGGCCTCCTCCAGCGCCGCGTCGTCCATCTGGTCCAGCTGGACGCCGCTGTAGCTGGCCGACCGCTCCGCCTCGACGATGCCTACCTCCCGGCCGATCGCCACGGCGGTGTCCACGTGGTCGCCGGTGATCATGATGGTGCGGATGCCGGCCTTCCGAGCCTCAGCGACGGCGGGGGCCGTCTCCGGCCTGGGCGGGTCGGTCATGCCGATGAGGCCGACAAAGATCAGGTCTTGCTCCAGCCGCTCCAGGTCGCCCTCGAGCCGGGCCTGCGGGTCGGTGAGGGCGACGGCCAGAACCCGGACGCCCTGGCCCGCCATCTCGTGGTTGGCGGCCTCGATCGCAGCCCGGTCCGCATCTGAGAGCGGCAGCGTCTCACCGCCCTTGCGGATGCGGTTGGTCAGGCGCAGCACCACGTCCGGCGCGCCCTTGACGACGCCGGTGATGCCCTCGGCGGTCAGGTGGTGGAAGGTGGTCATCCGCTTCCGCTCCGACGAGAACGGCACCTCGCCCAGCCGCGGGTACTGTTTCTCCAGTTGCCGCTTGTCCAGGCCGGCCTGCGCGGCGGCGACTACCAGGGCGGTCTCGGTGGGATCGCCCACGGACTTGTAGTCCCCTGCCTCTCCCGACAGGCTGGCGTCGCTGCACAGGGCGGCGGCGGCGAGCAGGAGGCCGTGCGGCTCGTCGACAGTGGCCTTGCGGTTCGGGTCGACCCATCCCTCGGGGAGCCAGAGGCGGGTGACGGTCATCTGGTTCCTGGTGAGCGTGCCCGTCTTGTCGCTGCAGATGACGGTGGCGGAGCCCAGCGTCTCCACCGCCGAGAGGCGGCGGATCACGGCGTTGCGGTCCGCCATGCGCTTGGTGCCGATGGCCAGCACGATGGTCACCACGGCCGGCAGGCCCTCGGGGATCGTCGCCACGGCCAGCGAGACGGCGACCATGACGACCTCGAGCCAGCCCATGCCGCGGAAGAGCCCCAGCGCACCCACCACGGCGCAGACGATGAGCATCGCCACGCCCAGCTGCTTCCCGAACTTGGACAGGCGCTGCTGGAGGGGCGTCGCTTCCTCTTCCTCCTCCTGCAGCTTGCCGGCGATGCGGCCGACCTCCGTCTGCATGCCTGTGGCGATAACGACGCCCTGGCCGCGGCCGAAGGTGACGTACGTGGACATGTAGGCCATGTTCACCCGGTCGGCCATGGCGGTCTCGGCCTTGAGGAGACGGCCGGCGTCCTTCTCGACGGGGACGGACTCACCGGTGAGCAGCGACTCGTCGATGCGCAGCATCACCGACTGGGTGAGGCGCAGGTCGGCCGGGACCGGGTCGCCGGCCTCCAGCAGGACCACGTCGCCCGGCACCAGGTCCCGGCTGTCGATGCTCACCACCTCGCCCTCCCGCAGGACCCGGCACGTGGGGGCGGTCAGCTGCTTCAGGGCGGACAGCGCCTGGTCGGCCTTGAACTCCTGCACGATGCCAAGCGCCGCGTTCAGGATCACGATCGCCATGATCGCACCGGCGTCGAGCATCTCGCCCAGCAGGAACGAGAGCGCTGCCGCCACCAGCAGGATGATGACCAGGAAGTCGCTGAACTGCTCCGCGACCATGGCCCAGATGCTCTTCTTCTTCTCCTCGACCAGCTTATTGGGCCCGTACCGGGTGAGCCGGTCGGCCGCCTCCTGGCGGGAAAGACCTGTGGAAAGGGTCGTTTCCAGTTCCGATGCCACATCCGCGACGGGTCGAGAGTGCCAGTGGTGTGTCGACAACGCTATCCCCCCGTTTTTTTCACGTATGTTAACTTTAATATACCGCTACCGCGGCCACCGGGAGCATAGGCTATTGGGACCATCGGGGCGATGGCGCGTTGGGACAGAGGGCTACGCCGCTCTGCCCACGGGGGTTCCGCCCCGACGCCATTCGGACGGGGCCTGCCCGGTGCGCAGGCAACGATAGCCGGTCCCGTTGAGATGTGGTACACTGGTGACGCTTCGGCGGGGCACCGGACGCGGGCCACGTGGCTGCCCGAGCCGCCGACCGTCAACACGTGAGGAGGATCGGTGTGACCGTTTTACAGGCGATTGTTCTTGGCATCGTGCAGGGGCTCGCCGAGTTCCTGCCCATCTCCAGTTCCGCGCACCTGATCCTGGTGCCCTGGGTGCTGGGCTGGCCGGGCTCGGGCCTGGCCTTCGACCTGGCCCTGCACGTGGGTACCCTGATTGCGGTCACCATCTACTTCTGGCGCGACCTGCTGAACCTGGCGGTGGAAGGGCTCACCCGGGGCACCCGGACGCCCGCGGGCCGCCTGGCCTGGGGCATCGTGCTGGGCACGGTACCGGGGGCAATCTTCGGCGTGCTGATGGAGGACATGGTCGAAGCGGTCTTCCGCCAGTCGATCCTGTCCATCGCCATCCTGCTGGCCGTGGTGGGCCTGATCCTCTACCTGGCGGACCGATTGGGCGCCAAGCGGCGCTCGCTGGAGGAGATCCGGGTGTCCGACGTAATCTGGATCGGCCTCGCACAGGCGCTGGCCGTGATCCCCGGCGTGTCCCGGTCGGGTGCGACCATCACCGCCGGCCTGGGCCTGGGGCTGAACCGGGAGACGGCGGCCAGGGTCTCGTTCCTGCTGGGCTGGCCCATCATCCTGGGCGGCGCCATCCTGGTCATCCCCGACGCGGACCCGTCCATGTTCACCCCGGCCTTCTTCGCCGGGGTCGCCGCCGCGGCCGTGAGCGGCTACGCCGTGATCGCCGTGCTGCTGCAGTACCTGCAGAAAGGATCGTACCTGGTGTTCGCGTGGTACCGGGCGATCGTGGCGGCGCTGGCCGTTCTCCTGCTCCTGGTGCGGGGCGCGTGAGCGACGGGCGGTGGGCTGTGAGCCCCGCCCCTCGGCTCGTCGGCAGTGGGCATATGGAGAGCGGCACCGCCCTGGACGGCGATGCCGCTTTTCGCGGGCGCCCGTGCACTCCTGGTGGTGCCCGCCGGACGCCCGCCGCCGTCATGTCGGCGGCGGGGGAACCCGTGCCCCGGCGTTGGGCCGTTGGTGTCCGCGCCAGCAGCTCACAGGCGGGCATGGGAGGTGATCGGCCCGTGGTCCCCCAGCAGGCCCCGCTTTAGGCCCGGGCTCCTCCTTCTCAGATGAGGTCCCAGGCTGCATCTGAGAAGGAAAGGAAGGAAGAGCATGTGGCCGAAGGCGGTTGACTGGCAAGCGCTCCGGTTCGGGGTGGAGATCGAGTTCGTGGGCGGAGACCCGGGGGGCGTGGTGCTCTTGCCCGGGTGGAAGATGCTCCTCGACGAGCAGCAGATAGATGACACGGGCGAGGCGTCGGGTGCCGAACTCATCTCTCCGCCGCTGTTGTGGCGGGACCGGGGCGAGATCCGGGAGATGCTGGCCCGGCTCGCGGCCGCGGGTGCCCGGGCGAACTGGAGCTGCGGACTGCATGTGCACGTGGGGCTGGAGCCGTGGGGGCAGGATGTCGTGCTGCCCCTGGTTGACGCCGCCCTGGCGCACCAGGAGGCGCTGCAGACGCTGCTCAGCACGGCCGAGCACCGGCTGATCTACTGCCCTCCGGTGGTACCGGCGATGCGCGAGCGGTACCTGATGCGGCCCGAGCGGCAGGCGCTGGTGCACCGCGGGCGGCCGCAGTCGCACCGGTGCGGTGTGAACGCGGCGGCCTGGTTCGATTACGGGTCCGTAGAGATTCGCTACGCCAACGGTTCGCTCGAGTACGATGCGGTCGTGAACACGGTGGAACTCTGCCTGCGCTTCGTCGGCGCGGTGGGGGAGGGGCGCCTCGGCACCGCACCCGAAGGGGAGCGGGCTCCGGAGGCGACTGGCACGGAGGCGGCGGCTGCGCTGGCCGAGGCCCTGGGTGCGCCCGTTGCGGGCTACCCGCCGCCTCAGGCCGCGCCGCTCTGGTACCGGGAGCGCATGTGGATGGAGGATGTGCTGCTGCCCGTGCTGGAGCCCCTGGTGCGGGCCCGGTTGTCCGGGGCGGAGATTCTCTCCATCCGCCCCGTCACCGCCGGCTTCCGGGTCACGGCCGAGGGGCCGGACCAGCGCTGCACCTCCTTCCTGGCCCATCCCCGGCCAGACGGGTGGCGGCTGGAGCCCGCCTGACGGACCCGCACCGCTTCGCACATCTCGGGTCCTGCCCTGCGCCCTGGCCGTCACGCCCGGCGCAACCGCATACCCACGGCCACGAGCCGGAGCGCCCGCTCGGTGGCATCCGCCACGTAGGCGGCGCCGCTGGCCATGGCCGCGTCCAGGTCCACCGGCCCAGGGACGATGGGGAGCGCCGCATCGATGCCCACATCGTAGATGCGCCGGTGGTCCCGCCCGAGTCCGCCGGAGATGCAGATGACCGGCACGCCGTGGCGCCGGGCGGCCTGGGCCACGCCCATTGGGGTCTTGCCGTGGGCGGTCTGAAAATCGGTGTTGCCCTCACCGGTGAGACAGAGGTCCGCATCCGTCAGGTGGCGCTCGAGGCCCGTGGCTTCTACCACGATCTCGACGCCGCGGCGGAGCCGGGCGTTCAGCAGCGCCATCAGCCCCGCCCCCAGGCCGCCGGCGGCGCCGGCACCCGGAACGTTCTCCACGTCCCTGCCCAGGTCGCGGCGGATCACCTCGGCCCACCGGCGCAGGGCGGCGTCCAGCTGCGCCACCATCTCCGGCGTGGCGCCCTTCTGCGGCCCGAAGACCGCAGAGGCGCCCCGGGGGCCGGTGAGGGGGTTGTCGACGTCGCACGCCACCGTGATCTCCACGGCGCTGAGGCGGGGGTCGAGGCCGCTCGTGTCGATGCGATCCAGGCGGGCCAGTTCGGCCCCGCCGGGGCCCAGGTCCTGTCCGGCGGCATCCAGCAGCCGCACGCCCAGGGCCTGGGCCATGCCCGCGCCGCCGTCGTTGGTGGCGCTGCCGCCGATGCCGATGATCAGGCGCGCCGCGCCTTCGTCCAGCGCGCGGCGGATCAGCTCGCCGGTGCCGTAGGTCGTGGTGATGAGGGGGTTCCGGCGCTCCCGGGGAACCAGGGGGAGGCCGGAGGCCTGGGCCATCTCGATGACGGCCGTCCGGCCGTCGCCGAGGATGCCGAACGTGGCCTGCACCGGCTCGCCCAGGGGCCCGCGGACCGCGGTGGTGATCAGCCGGCCGCCGGTGGCGTCTACCAGCGCCTGCACCGTGCCCTCGCCGCCATCGGCCATGGGTACCAGGGCGAGCTCGGCATCGGGGAGGACGCGCAGCACCCCGGCGGCCATCGCCTCCGCCACCTGGGCCGCAGTCAGGGAGCCCTTGTAGGAGTCTGGGGCGATCACGATCTTCATGGCAAGCCCTCCCAGGGGTTGAGTTGCGTCCGACGGCACTTGACGGACCGCAGGATCCTGCCCCCCGTGCGGCGTCCGGACGTTTCCCGACAGGGTCCGATTCTCCTCTGGCTGTTTGTGCCTATTTTGACTCAGGAAAAACCGGCCAGGGGGTCGTAGGCCATGTGAACCATTCCGCCGGTGTGCGACGCGGGGCGGCTACATCGTTGCCGAGCACGGTCCGGTGCAGCGTGCCGGGGTTCCGGGACGGCACCCTGCGGGCCTGTGCCCTTCCGCCCGTGCAGGGCGGGTGCAGCAGCGGGAGTGGGCGAGACGCACATGCCTTAATTAGTTCTATATCCCTATATTCCTACCGTTTTGGCATAGCTATACTCGGGGTTAACAGACACGAGAGGGGAGGGCCCGCAGTGCACGTGCAGCAGGCGATTCGCAACGCCAACCTCCTGCTCCTGGTTACCGTCGTCCTGGTAATCCTGCCGGGCAGTCTCGCACAGCGCCTGGATGTCGGCAGCGGGCTCATCTTCACCGAACTGGTCTGCATCCTCCTGCCCACGCTGCTGCTGATCCGGCGGGAGGGCGCAGATTGGCGTGAGGCGGCGGCCTGGCGGGGCGCACGCCCCGAGGAGTTGCGGCTGGCCATCCCCATCGGCTTCGGCGCGTGGGCGCTCGGGACGTCGATTACAGGCCTGATGATCGCCTTCACCGGGTATCAGGCGCCGGGGCTGACGTCGCCCGAGTCCGTTGCCGCCGGCCTCGTCCTCTTCGTGGCCCTTACGGTGTTTGCGCCCGTCTGCGAGGAGATTCTCTTCCGGGGTTACATCTTCCGGGCCTACGCGCTCTGTGGCCCCCGGTGGGCCGTGGTGGGCTCGGCCCTGCTGTTCGCGTTCTACCATCTGCGCCTGCAGGGTCTGCCCGGGCTCTTGCCCGCGGCCTTCGCCCTGGGCGCCCTCCGCTGGCGGACGGGATCGCTGTTGCCCGGCGTGCTGGCCCACGCGGCGCAGAACTCGGTGTCGGCGACCATCCTGTTGCTCTCTGCCCTGGGCGTGACTCTGCCCGATCCGCTGCTGATGGGGATCATGCTGGCGATGCTCCTTGCGGGCTTCGTCGCCTTCCGCCGCCTCCTGCGGCTCAGCCCGGCGCCCTCGGCGGGCGAGGGGGAACGCGCCGCCCGGACGGGACTCGGCGGGCTCTGGCCCCTGATCCCATTCGCGGCGGTCTACGTCTTGGCCGCGGCGGCCGAGACCGGTGTGATCTCCGTGCCCGGCGCTGCGCCTGCGGTGCCCGCGGAACCGCCGGCGCTGGAGGCTGTCACCTTCGAGCGCCCGCAGGTCTGGCGTTACGAGATCCGCAACGTCGCCGACGACGTGGTGGGCAGCATGGAATGCCGCCTTACCCCCGAGCCCACCAGCTACGCGCTGCGCTGCACCTCCGCCAACCAGGCGTGGCGCGTCGAGCAGGGGGGCTCCACCTTCCAGTCCGACGCGACCACGGGGGAGATCGCCATCCGGTGGAACAGGGCGGACCTCCGGCTGCTGGAGCTGAGCGATCGGGTGTCGTGGACGGAGAGCGCGGTCCGCCACGAGACCCGGGTCGAACCGGCGGGCGACGGGCTGCGCCTCACGGTGCGGGTGACCATGCCCGGGGGCGCCAGCGAGCATTCCGCGAGCATGGCGCTGCCGGCTGGCGCCGTCCTGGCCCAGGAGCTGCCCTGGCGGCTCTCCCTGGCCGTCATGACGGAGGAGCGGACGGATATGATAGCCCTCGCGACGCCCCTGAAGTGGAACCCGGAGTCTGGGACCTCGGCGCCGGCCATCGAGCCGGTCGGACTCTCTCTCACGCGGGCCAGGGCGGAGACAGGCGATGCGTGGCAGGCCACGCTGGGCGACCGGCTGGAGGCGTGGTACGCCGCTGACGCTCCCCACACGCTGCTCCGGTTCGATTACGTGGGCCATTCGTACCGCCTCGTGGAACAGCGAACAGAGTAGGATCACGATTCGAACGGGGGTGCCCCACCAGGGGCACCCCCGCTTCCATGCGGTGTGCGCACGGCCGGCCCAAGCTAGAGCCAGCGTCTGCGCAGCTCGTGCTTCAGGATCTTCCCGTTGGAGTTGCGGGGCAGCGCCGGGACCGGCTCGTGTTCGACGCTGAGGAGGAAGTCAAACACGAGGCGGCCTCCCTTCTCTACATCTGATAGATCCAACTATACCTTTAACTCTGACTTTTGGTCAAGGTGGATGGGTCCCGTCCCACGGGGCGCCGACGGCTGGCGGGGGAGCGGGCGTCGGCCGGTGGCGAGGGAGTGTACTCCCGCCGCGTGCGCTCTGTTCGCCGTTGTTGTTGATCGTCGTGCCGGCGGATTGCCACTGCCGCGGACGTCGGTAAGTAGCCGGCAAAGTGAGCGATCCAAGGGGCCAGCTGTCCCCGGTCGTCATCAACAGCCGCTGCGAACAGAGCGGACGGCACGGGGCACCCCCCACCTGGGCGGCCGCCCACAGGCCTCTCCAGTCCCAGGCGGTCGTCAACGCAGATGCGACCGGCCACGGGCGAGAAACGAGCGGACTGCAGGGGGCAACCTGCGGTCCGCGGCGAGCAGGCAAAATCCGGGCATAGCCGATTGGGCGCCCGGATTTGCGTTTCCACGATGGCGTTGTAAGCGGAGGAGCGATCCTATGCCTCGTCCGGCTTGGGCTCCTCCCCGGACGGACCTTCGGGAGCGGGGCCTTCCTGGTCCGGCTCCGGGTCGGGCTTGTGCAACTCAGGGTTGTAGAGGACCCCGGTCTCCAGCGCCCACTGACGCCACTCTTCCAGGCTGTTGAAGCGCCGGAACCCATAGTACTTCTGATAGTATTCCTGGGCGAAGATCTGGTCGATCTGCTCGACCGTCAGCCCGGTTGCGGCGGAAAGCTCCGACGCGCTCATGGCGCGCCCGTACTTCACGAGGTAGTCGTCCAGCAGCTTCCAGATCTTCAGGGTGATCGTGCTGGTCGTGCCAGTGCCGAGGGTTCGTGCGGTGGAGTAGTACGCCTCCGCGCCCCCGTTGCCGGCTGTGGCCTGGGCCATGGTGGAATCCCTCCGTCTATCCCATACTTCCCGGAAATGGTTGCTCGTACTCATCACTGGCAAAAAGTCTCCGAAAGTCTTCTTACGATTCGCCCTGGGTACTCGAGTTTCCTGCCTCCGGCCTTCCAGGACCCGCCCTCAGGTCGGGAGGTCACGGGGGGACGGGGCACCGAGGAGGCAACCGTAACGGCACCTCGACGCGACTCCCTGTTGACCGGGACTGACTTGCGCGAATAAACTGGGAACAAGCAAGCGCTTGGTAGGGGGTAGCAGATGGCCCGGTCCGGACGGAAGGAGGAGCTGGTGGCGGCGGCGGTGACCCTGTTCAGCCGGAAGGGGTACCACGCCACAACCGTGCGGGAGATTGCCGATGCGGTGGGCATCCTCTCCGGGTCGCTGTACGCCCACGTGCGGTCGAAGGCGGAACTGCTCTACGAGGCGGTGGTGCAGGCGTCGGAGCGCTTTCAGGCGGCGGTGGCGCCCATCGCGGCGGAAACGGGCCCCGCGGGGGATCGGCTCCGCCGGGCACTTGCCGCCCACATCCGCGTGGTGGCCGAGTCTCCGGCCGCAGCGGCCGTGTTCCTGCACGAGTGGAAGGCGCTCCCGCCCGAGCACCGGGCTCAGGCCGTGGCGCACCGGCAGGCCTACGAGGACCTGCTGGCCCGGATCATCCGGGAAGGCGTGGAGGCGGGCGAGTTCCGGCCGCTGGACCAGCGCTTCGTCCGCCTGCTCGTGCTGAGCGTGGCCAACTGGGCCTACCAGTGGTACCGGCCGGACGGCCCCCTCAGCCCGGAGCAGGTGGCCGACCGGTTCTACGACATCATCGCGGAGGGGCTGCTGCGGCGCAACCCGTGAGCGACCGGCAGGGAGCCGTGGGCCCCCTCGCCGTCCACGGCCCGCTGCCCAGAGGAGGGAGAGCCATGACCTACAGCGACGACCGCCGGGCGGAGTTTCTGGCCCGCGTGGAGCGGGGCGAGAAGATCGAGGCGACCGACTGGATGCCCGACGAGTACCGCGTCACGATGATCAAGTTCATGCAGATGCACGCACTCTCGGAGCTGATGGGCGCCCTGCCCGAAAAGGAGTGGGTGCCGCGGGCTCCCACGCTGGCCCGCAAGCTCAGCCTCATGGCCAAGGTGCAGGACGAGGTGGGCCACGCCCAGCTCGTCCTGCGGGTGGCGGAGGATCTGGCGGCGCCCCTGGGCAAGGGCCGGGAGGAGCTGGTGGAGGAACTCTTCACCGGCCAGTGCAAGTTCCACAACGTCTTCCACATGCCCGCCCCCACCTGGGCCGACGCCGGGATCATCGGCTGGCTGGTGGACGGCGCCGCCGTGGTCTCCCAGGCCGCGCTGCTCAGCTCGTCGTACGGCCCGTACGCCCGGGTGCTGCAGCGGGTCTGCGCCGAGGAGGGGTTCCATATCCAGCACGGCGAGTCGATCTGCCTCGCCCTCGCCGAGGGCACGCCCGCGCAGCGGCAGATGCTCCAGGACGCCCTCAACCGCTGGTGGGAGGCGCTGCTGCTCTTCTTCGGCCCGGCGGAGACCAACTCGCCCTCGGCCACCATCCTGCTGAAGTACCGCTTCCGCACCAAGACCAACGAGGAGCTGCGCCAGAAGTTCCTCACCAAGTACGTGCCCCGCATCCGGGCGCTGGGCCTCACCATCCCCGACCCGGCCCTGCGCTACGACGAGGAGGCCGGGCGGTGGGTCTACACCCCGCCGGACTGGTCGAAGCTGAAGGCCATCGCCCGCAACGAGGGGCCGCTCTCGCAGTACCGGCTGGGGCTCCGGCGGCTCTCGTATGAGCAGGGGCGCTGGGTGCGCGAGGCGCTCATGGCGCAGGCGGTGTAAGGGGGAGAGGCGATGGACGCGGCGCGCAAGCCAGGGTTTGCAGAGCAGGTGCCAGCGGGCCCGTTGGGCACCGCACCGGCGGCACCGGCAGAAACGGTGCGGCAGGCGCCGGGCGAGGCGGGGACCGCCGCACGGTCGGAGCGGCAGTTCCGCATCTACGAGATCTTCGTCCAGAAAGACCACCTGAGCCCCCACGTGTGGGTGGGGTCGGTGGCGGCGGGCGGACCCGAGGAGGCCCTCGTGCTGGCGCGGGAGCAGTTCTTGCGCCGCGACGCCGCCGTCTCCATCTGGGCGGTGGAGCAGCAGGCCATCCACCGCACCGACTACGCCGACCGCGACTTCTTCGCCCGGGAGACCGACAAGCGCTACCGCACTCTAGCGGGCTACAGCCAGGCCAACGCCGAGCGGTGGCGCAAGTACAGGCGGGCGCTGCTGGACCTGGAGCAGGATTTCGTGCGGGACTAGGCGCCGCCCGCAGGGGAGGGACTTCCGATGGACCGAGCCAGCGTGATTGCGCTGCTGTACCAGCTGGCGGACGACGAGCTGGTGGTGGGCCACCGCGACTCGGAGTGGCTGGGGCTCGCTCCGCACATCGAGGAGGACGTGGCCTTCTCTTCGATCGCCCAGGACGAGGTGGGCCACGCCACCCTCTTCTACAACCTGCTGGCCGACCTGGGCGAAGGGCGGGCGGACGATCTGGCCTTCCTGCGTCCGGCGGCCCTCAGGCGGAACGCCGTGCTGCTGGAGCGGCCCAACGGCCCGGGCAACTACCTCGACCAGCCCCAGTTCGACTGGGGTTACACCATCGCCCGGCGGCTGTTCTACGACGTGTTCGACCAGATCCGCCTGGAGGTGCTCGCCGGCTCCAGCTACGCCCCCCTGGCGCAGGCGGCGGTGAAAATCCGGCGGGAGGAGCGGTACCACCTGATCCACCACACCACCTGGTTCCGGCGGCTGGCCACCGGCACCGACGAGTCCCGGCGGCGCCTGGCCGAAGGCGTCGCCCGCGCCTGGCCGGACGTGGGCGGCCTCTTCTCCCCGGGCGAGGTGGAGCCCGGGCCGGTCTTCCCCGCCACGCCGGCCGAGTTGTGGGACCGGTGGGTGGCGGCGCTGCAGCCGCTCTTCGCCGAGGTGGGGCTGGCGTGGCCGGGCCGGCCGGACCCTGAAGGCGCCTCTCCGGACGGCCGGCGGGGGCAGCACACCGCCGACCTGGCGGAGTTGCTCGAGACGATGGGGGAGGTCTACCGCACCGCCCCCAATGCGGCGTGGTGACGGAGGCGGCCGTCTGGGCCGCCCTGGCCGACGTGCGGGACCCCGAGATCCCGCCGGTTTCGATCGTGGACTTGGGGATGGTGTACCGGGTGGTGCTGACGGCGGCCGGGGCCGTGCGCATCCGCGTGGAGATCACGCCCACTTACGTGGGCTGCCCGGCCCTGGAGATCATCCGGCGTGACGTGGCCGCCCGGCTCGGCGCGCTGGAAGGGGTCGCCGGGGTGGAAGTGGCCTTCGTGCTCGACCCGCCCTGGACCAGCGACCGCATCACCCCGGAGGGGCGGGAACGGCTCCGCAGCTTCGGCATCGCACCGCCGTCCTGCTCGCGGGCGTCGCCGTCCTCCGCACGGGCCGGGGCGGATCCGTCGGTGCCGCCCCCGCTCACGCTCATCCTTCCGACCGAGGCGCCTCCCTGTCCGTACTGCGGCTCGCTCGACACCCATCTCGAGAACCTGTTCGGCCCCACCGCCTGCCGGTCCATTTACTACTGTGACGGCTGCCGCCAGCCCTTCGAGGGCATGCGCAGCGTGTGAACGGGGCCACTTGCCTGAACCGCCTCTCTTCCTCAGCCGTCAGACTAGTGCAGAGTGTGCGGAAGGTGATCAGGATGAGAGGTTGGAGGCCCGTGGCCTGGCTGGCGGTGCTGTGCCTGCTGATGGCAGCCTGCGCCACGCCCTCCCGGATGCCTGCGGCGCCCGAGACGCCGTCCGTCCGGGAGGGTGGTGCAGGCGCGGCTGACGCGGGAACCGGCGAGGCCCCGGCCGGCGCCACCGGGACCGCAGGCCAGGGTGCCGCCGCACCCGCCGCCACCGTCAGCGCCCGCCAGGGCGCCCCGCCCGCGCTGCTCGGCCGCATTCTGTTCCGGGGCACCTCCACCCTCAGGACCGTGGTGGACGGGGTGACCGCCCTCAGCCTGGATCCCCGCGTCGACGAGGTGGCGGTGGGCTCCGGCGACGTCCTCCTCTCGTGGCAGCTTGACACCCACGACGCCCGGCCTTACCGCGACCTCCTCCGCACCCGGGGCGCGGAGCCCGCGGAAGTGCGGACCGTGCTGGGCTCGATCCAGGCCCGGTTCGCCGCCCCGCCGGCGGATCAGTGGGAGGCCTGGCTGGAGGGCGTGCGCGGCTCCCATGTGACCCTGGTCCGGCGGGCGGAGCCCACCGTGATCCTCACCTACCGGGCCGCGGACGGCACGCTGCGGCTGCTCGCCGGCGAGGAGGCCGTCGTGCCGGATGGCCCGCTCTGGGTCAGGCTGGCCTTCGACCAGGAGGTGGACCCGGCGAGCTTTGCCGCCTGGCTGGCCGACGTGGAGGCGCAGGGGGAGCAGCCCCTGATCGTCACGCAGGAGCCGGGCTACCGCTGGGCGGTGGAACTGGAGCGCGCCCCCGCCTGCCTCACGCTGGACCTGCGCCGCGTCGTGGCGGCCGGCAGCGGGCTGCCGGTGGCCCGCTATCCGGTGACGCTGCGCAACGAGGCCACGCTGCCCTACCTGGAGCGGGTGAGCGTGGATTCGGGGGAGAGCGAACACCTGGTCACCCTGCCGCCGGAGATCACGGAGGCCTGGCCGTCGCCCGACGGGGACTACATCGCTCTGCGGGGCCGGCAGTCCTTCCAGGGCGAAATGCGGGAGCGGCGCGGTGGGGTGGTGGACCTGGTGCGGAACCAGTGGCTGCCGCTCCCGCTGGCGGCCGGCTCGCTCCGGTGGGCGGGCGGGCGCCTGCTGAACCACCCGTCCGCCGGGGAAGCCGCACAGGCCTGGGAGGTGTGGGCACCCGATGCAGGCGAGCGCACAGCGCCGCCTCCCTTCCTGACCGGAGCGGTTCCACCCACCGCATCCTTCTCCCCCGACGGGAACCGGGCGGCCTACCTCGGGGGAGCGGAGGAGGACGAGCCCCGCGGCCACGGGACGTCCACGGCCCCGCTGATCGTGCTGGATCTGACGACGGGGGAGCGCCAGGTGGCGGAAGCGTTTGTGACCGCCTGGCCGCAGGGGCGTGAAGCCCTCGGGCCGACGGCGGCCTGGAGCCCGGACGGGCGCAGGGTGGCGGCGCTGGACCCGATGGGGCCCGCGGGCCCGAGCCGTCTGGTGATCTACGACCTGGAGCGGAGAGGGCGCCAGGTGGTGGGCGAGCCGGTGCCGGTTCCGGCCACGGGGGCGCGGCTCGCCTGGAGCCTGGATGGCCGCAGCCTGGCGGTGACCGCTCCGGGGCACACGGCCTGGGTCATCCCGCTGGACGGGGGCCCCGCCATTCCCATCCCTGATAGCGGCCACGGCACAGCCTTCTGGCACGGCTCCGGCGGCCGGCTCCTCACCGCCAGGGGCCCGGGGGAGGGGGTGTTCGTCTTCGACCTGGCCGACGGAAGCCGGTTCGAACTGGGCGATGGCCTTCCCGCCGGCTGGGACGGCGACGCCGTCTACGTCGTGCGGTGGCCGGGGACTGCGGCACGCTGCGGTCTGCGCTGACGTGCCGCGGCGCCACCGGGCCCACGGATGGGTCGCCGGCAGTTCCGTTCGGCCGTCTCTTGCCCCCGCCGGGCCGCCGCCCGGCGGGGGCGCCGTCTTTCCGGCGGCTCCAGGCATTTCCGGGCCGGCCGCCGTTGCACTCCACCCGCAGGGCGCATAGCATGTGCGCACAGACGAAGCGGGTGTACGGCAGCCCCGTGGGGTATGGGTCGGCGCGAACTGGTCAATACTGGAGGGCCGAGGGGGGTTTCCCATGCAGAATGCTGAGGTCAGGGAACTGGTGCAGCGCTCGCTCGAGCGCCACGCCGGCGACGAGCGCGCACTGGACGCATACTGGCAGTGGGCCTCCAACCCCACCCCGCCCTCGGCTGGCTATGCCCTGGAGGAGAACGCCGGTTTCATCGCCACCAACCTGATGCTCCGGTATGGCGAGCCCGCGGTGGACCTGGTGCTGGCCGTGAATGAGGAGTGCCTGGAACTGGCCGGGCGGGCTTCCATCCAGGAACTGCAGCGGACGATCGTGACCGTACTGAACGGACCGGTGGGCGAGCGGCTCAGGCAGGGCATCGTCAGGCGGCTCAGTGAGCCGACACCGGCCAGGCGGGCGCTTACGGCCTGGCTGGTGAACCGGGCCCGCTGGCGTCGGATGCCGGGGCGGGAGCCGGTCATCGCCGGCGAGTTTGACTGGTCGCTGGGCGCCGACCTGGAGGAGAGCGCAGCGGACTGTCAGAGTACCATCCTCCGCTGCCTCTACGGCGATCAGGTGGCGCAGGTGGACCTGGCCCGGGAGGCCATGCTGGTGGGCGTCGTCAACAGGCTCTTCTACCGCAACGCAGCGGGGCGCATCGAGGCGAAGCTCCGCCCGGGACCGCGCATCGCGGTGGCGGACCTGGTGTACTGACCTCGTGCGAGACGATAACCAGACCGCCGGCGGCGCCGTCTATAAGGCAGTGGGAGACGAAGAAGGAGGGGGCGCCGTGGCAGAGTCCGGCAACAAGTGGTACCGGTCGCCCGCCGTCATCGGTGCCGTCATCACGGTGGCCGGCTTCGGGCTGTTCACGCTGGGGGCCTGGCTGGTCAGCGAGTGGCTGCTGCGGTAGCAAGGCCAGGGAAGAATGGGTCTTGCGCACACCGGGCCGCCGGTGTAAAATAAGCGGAACAGAAGCGGCAGGATCGCGCGGGAACCGAGACAGAGCAGTCGGAGGACGTTCGGGAAGAGAAAGCATGATTGCAGCAACCCCGGTGCGTTCCGGGGGTTCTTTTTTCCGTGCCCATGCGAAGTAGCCGTCTTCACTTCCGAAGGAGGCGAGCAGCATGCAGGCGAAGTATGAACGGCCGGCTGCGCAGACTGGGACCGACATCCCGGCGGGGAAGCGCAGCAAGCCGCAGGCGGACGAGTACCACCACCTGATCGAGGAGATCCTGCGGGCCGCGGGGCTCGAGCAGCTGGATCAGGACTAGGGCGGCCGGAAAGGGAGGCACGCACGTGCGCAACAAGCTGGAAGCAGAGTTGAAAGACCTGAAGAAGGAAGTCTTGCGCATGGGGCAGATGGTGAGCGAGATGATCGACAGCGCGGTGCTCTCCCTGGTCCGGCAGGATCCCGCCCTGGCGCAGCAGGTGATCGACCGGGACGACGAGATCGACCGGCTGCTGATCACCATCGAGATGCGCTGTCTGCAGCTCATGGCGCTGCAGCAGCCCATGGCCCGCGACCTCCGCACCGTGGGCACCGGCCTCAAGATCGTCACCGACCTCGAGCGCATGGCCGATCACGCCACCGACATCGCGGAGGTCACGCAGAAGCTGGCGGGGGAGCCGCTGATCAAGCCGCTGATCGACATCCCCCGCATGGCGACCCTGGCCCAGGAGATGGTGCGCGCGGCGCTGGACGCCTTCGTGGACGAGGACGAGGCCGCCGCCCGGGCCATGATCGCCCGCGACCACGAGATGGACGCCCTGTACAAGGCCGTCTTCGACGAGCTGGTGGAGATGATGGAGCGGGACCCGCGGGTGGTGCGGCAGGCCACCCACCTGCTGCACGTGGCGGGATGGCTCGAGCGCATCGGCGACCACGCCACCAACCTGGGCGAGTGGACCATCTACCAGCTCACCGGCGAGTTGAGCAACTTGAACACGTAGCGGCACATGCAACCGCCGAGGGGGCCCCAGCGGCCCCCTCGTTCTGCGTCCGTCATGGCGCCGCCGGGTCCGCACTGGCCCGTTGGATCGCCGCCTTCGCCAGGTTGCTGATCACCACGTCCTCCATCGGGGGATTGTGCAGGCCCGCCCTTACGTCCCGGTAGTAGCGCTCCAGCGGCAGGCTCCGGGCGAGGCTGGCGCCGCCAGCCACCCGCATGGCCCTGTCCACCACCCGGAGGGCGGTCTCCACCACGAAGGGCTTGCAGGCGGCTACCGCATCGGCGAGGTGGGGCCGCCAATCCGGCCGCTCGTCCCACTGGAACGCGAGGTCCATGAGGGTGATGCGCGCCGGCAGCAGCGCCAGGTCCATCTCGCCGATCAGCCGCTGGACGTGGGGGCGGTCGACCAGGGGGCTCGCGGGCTCCGGGTGACCCGGCGGGTTCACCGTCCGCCGCTCGACCGCGTAGCGAACCGCAAAGTCCCGGGCCGCCTGGGCGATGCCCAGGTACACGGCCGGCACGTGCAAGTTCCAGCCCGCGGCGCGGCCCGGCGTGCGGTCGCCTGTCGGCTCCAGCAGGGCGTCGGCGGGCAGGTGGACGTCGTCCAGCCACAGGTCGTGGCTGCCGGTGGCCCGCATGCCGATGGCATCCCAGGTCTCTTCGATCCGCAGCCCCTCCGACTCCCGCGGCACCAGGAACCACGCGGCCTCTTCGGTGCCGGCCAGCGTAGCGGAGACGATGAAGTAGCGGAGCACCGGGGCCAGGGTGGTGAAGTGCTTGTGGCCCCTGAGCACCCAGGAGCCGTCGGGCAGACGCCGGGCGGTGGTGCGGGGGAGGCCGCCCCGACTGGGGCTGCCGGTCTCGGGTTCCGAACCGCACGCGTTGAGCAGGGCCCCCTCGGCGACGACCTCCCCGAAGATCCGCCGGCGGATGGGCTCCGGCCAGGTGCGGGTCTCTGCCTGCTTGCCGACCACGTACAGATGCCAGCCCACCGCGAGGGCCGTGGCGCCGTCGCCCCTCGCCAGCCGCTCCTGGGCGAAGACGGTGGCGTGCACGCCGGCGCCGAGGCCGCCGTACTCAGTGGGCACCGTCAGGGCGAGGTACCCCTGCTCCCGCAGCGCGTCGAAGTGGGCGAAGGGAAACGACCCGCTGCGGTCATACTCCGCAGCCGTCTGCGCAAAGCGGTCGGCCAGTTCGCTGGCACGCTCGTACGCCAGCCAGTCGATCTCCGTGCGGCCGAAGTACCACGGGCCAGGAATCACACGGCTCACCTCCGTCGAGTGCATGATTCGCCGCCCACGCGGGCAACTCTTGCAGCGGAACCGGACCTTTCCGACACGACTGGCCCTTTTTTGCCCCTTGAGCGAACGCGTGTCGTGGTGTAAAATAACATGGTGTCACCGGGGATCATCGTTCCCCCACCAGCATACGGGCGTTGCGCCCGGCGGGGAAGCCGCATCCCCGCACTCCAATGATACAGTTGCACAACGTCGGAGTGGCGGAATTGGCAGACGCGTACGTTTGAGGGGCGTATGGGTAACACCGTGCGGGTTCAAGTCCCGCCTCCGACACCAGAGCAGAGTCACCGTGACGCACAGGCGCCACGGTGACTCTGTTTCGTTTCATCAACCACGTCACGGTCCTGATCGGGTACATCGGCGCGCTCCACCTCGCCGCCCGATGCCGCGTGAATGGGGGCGCCCGCCGGGCGTCGGCGACCGTCGCCTTCTTGGCCTGGCTGATCGGGGTCTTCTTCAGCCCTGTCTTCCACTGAGCACGGCGGGCGTCGCGGGCGAGACGGGGAGCGCGCTGGCCCTTACCGCAGCAAACGATGACCGGCCGGTTTTCGGGTAAGCCTTTCGTGGCAAGGGCGCAATCGGGCGTGGAATGGTTTCCAGGATAACTCGTGATGACTAACCGTACGTGCATCTTCGTACTGGAAATCATGTACCGGCTCCCCAACCCGCGCGGGGAAAGGTATAATAACGGCGGTTCACCTTGGCGCAACGGAAGTAGAATCTGTGGCTGCATCCATGTACTGAACAGGAGGTTGTCCCATGAACTTACGCCAGCGTACGGCTGTATCGCTCCTGGCCCTGTTCGCTCTGGTGCTCACCGCCTGTGGCGGCACGCAGCAGTCTCCCAACACGCAGACTCCGTCTGCCGGCGGCGGGCAGCAGCAAGAGCAGCAGCAGGAACCCCAGAAGTCGGAGGAGCCCAAGGAGCTCGTGGTGTACACGTCCCACCAGGCCGATATCCACGAACCGCTGATCCAGGCCTTCGAGGATGCCACGGGCATCAAGGTGACCGTGGTCTACGCTGCCACGGGCGAGCTGTTCCAGCGGATGCGTGCTGAGGCCAACAACCCGCTGGGCGACGTGATCTTCGGCGGCGGCGCCGAGACCCACGAGGCCAACAAGGATCTCCTCCAGCCCTATGTGCCCAAGGAGATCGACAAGATGGCTCCGGGCACCGTGGCGAAGGACAACAGCTGGACGGGCTTCACCGCCCTGCCCATCGTGATCATGTACAACACCAACCTCCTGACGCCTGACCAGGCGCCGAAGGGCTTCGCCGACCTGACCGACCCCAAGTGGGCGGGCCAGATCGCCATGCCTGATGCCGCCAAGTCCGGCTCGGCCTACACCACAGTGGTGACCGTCCTGCACGCCATGGGCCGGGACGACGGCAAGGGCTGGCAGGTCATGGCCGACATCGTGAAGAACTCCAAGATCCTGGGGTCCTCCTCGCAGGGCCCGAAGGGCACCAACGACGGCGAGTACGCGCTCGCCCTGACGCACGAAGAGGCGGCCTTCAAGTACGTGGCTGCCGGCGGCCCCGTTGGGATCATCTACCCCGAGGAGGGCACCTCCAACGTGCCTGATGCGGTGGCCATCATCAAGGGCGCCAAGCACCCGGAGAACGCCAAGGTGTTCGTCGACTTCATGGTCTCGCAGCAGATGCAGGAGTACGTGGCCAAGGAACTGAACCGGCGTCCGGTGCGCACCGACGTCGCCCCGCCCGAGGGCCTGGAGGACGTGTCGAAGATCAAGTTCCTGGACTACGACATGGACTGGGCGGCCACCCATCGTGAAGAGGTGCTCGACCAGTGGAAGGACATCGTGGTCGAGTAACCACCGGCCCTGATGGGGTGCTCCCTTGACGGGAGCACCCCACTGTCCTCATTGGGATGTACCACTTGCCAACGTGGAGGTCGTGCGAATGTCGAAGGTCACCATCGAAGGAGTCGTCAAGCGCTTTGAGGGTCACGCAGCGGTGGCCGGTGTCTCCCTCACGGTGGAGTCGGGGGAGCTGTTCACCTTGCTGGGACCGAGCGGTTGCGGCAAGACGACGCTCCTGCGGGTGCTGGCAGGGTTCTACCAGCAGGACGAGGGGAACGTGCGGTTCGGTGATCAGCTCGTGAACGACGTTCCGCCCCACAAGCGCAACACAGGCATGGTGTTCCAGAACTACGCCGTGTTCCCGCACATGACGGTTTTTGATAACGTGGCCTACGGTTTGAAGGCCCGGCGCGTCGGGGGCGAGGAGCTGAAGCGGCGCGTGATGGAGGCCCTGGAGATGGTCAAGATGGCCGATCTCAAGGACCGCATGCCGGCTCAGCTTTCCGGCGGGCAGCAGCAGCGCGTCGCGCTGGCCCGCGCCCTGGTGATCCAGCCGCAGCTGCTCCTCATGGACGAGCCCCTCTCGAACCTGGACGCCAAGCTGCGCATCGAGATGCGCACCGAGATCCGCCGCATCCAGCGGCAGTTCGGCATCACCACCATCTACGTCACCCACGACCAGGAGGAGGCCCTGGCCATCTCCGACCGCATCGCCGTGATGAACCAGGGCCGCGTGGAGCAGGTGGGCTCGCCCCGCGAGATCTACTTCCACCCGCAGACGGTCTTCGTCGCCGGCTTCATCGGCACCACCAACCTGCTGCCCGGCCGGGTGGAGGGCGGCAAGGTGCGGGTCCTGGGCGCCGTGGTAAGGGAGGTCTCCGCCCCCGACGGCGACTGCACGGTGACCGTCCGTCCGGAGAAGATTGCGCTCGGTGAGGGCGAGATCAGCTTCACCGGCCGCGTGGAGGAGGCGCTCTTCGTGGGCAGCGCCACCACGGTGTTCGTGCGCACCCCGGAGGGGCAGCGCATCGAGGTCCGGCTCCCCAACGAGATCGACCCGCCCCGGGTGGGCGAGCAGGCCACCTTCGGCTTCCGGCGCTCCGCCGCGGCGGTCTTCGGTGCGCAGGGTGAGGTGCTGAACTGATGGCGGTCGTGCGGTATTTCCGGAAGTGGACGTTCTGGCACTGGGTGACGGCGATCTCGCTGCTGCTCCTGGCCATCGTGCTGGTCTACCCGGTGGGCCAGCTGCTGGTCAAGTCCTTCATCGCTGACGACGGCGGCTTTACGCTGGAGAACTACGCCACCTTCCTGGGCAAGCGGTACTACCGGCGGGCCCTGACCAACAGCCTCTGGGTCTGTACGGTCTCCACGCTTTTCGCCACGGCGCTGGGCATTCCCATGGCCTTCCTGCTCACCCGCTACAAGCTGCCGGGCAAGCCCTTCATCCGCACCCTGATCATCCTGTCGCTGCTCTCCCCGCCCTTCATCGGCACCTACTCCTGGATCGTGCTGCTGGGGCGGGCGGGTATCATCACCCGGGCGATGGAGGCCATCGGCATCACGCTGCCCACCATCTATGGGCCCCGGGGGATTATCCTGGTCTTCTCCCTCCACTTCTTCCCGTACGTGTACCTGTTCACCGCGGCGGCCCTGCAGTCGATCGACCGTTCCCTGGAGGAAGCGGCGGACAACCTGGGCGTGAGCGGGTGGACCCGCTTTCGCACCATCACCCTGCCGCTGGTGCTGCCGGCCATTTCCGCCGGCGCCCTGATGGCCTTCATGTCCGCGCTGGCCGACTTCGGCACGCCGCAGCTGATCGGCGAGGGGTTCCAGCTGCTGCCCATCGCCGCTTACTCCGAGTACATGAATGAGATCGGAGGCAATCCCGGCATGGCCGGCGCCCTCTCGATGGGGCTGGTGGTCATCTCCGCCGTGGCCCTCTTCCTGCAACGCTGGATCAACCGGCGGACGTTCAGCATGAGCAGCCTGCGGCCGCCTGGGGTCGTCGACCTGCCCCTGGGCAAGAAGATCCTGGCCACCGCCTTCTGCTACCTGGTGGTGCTGGTGGCGATCCTGCCGCAGGTGGTGGTGATGGTTTCCTCGTTCCGGAAGGCGAAGGGACCGATCTTCCTGAACGAGTTCGGCCTGGACAACTACAGGACCATCTTCGCCCGGGTGCCCGGGGCGGTGGCCAACACGTTCCGGCTCTCCACCGTGGCCATCGTCATCATGGTCATCGCCGGCCTGCTGATGGCCTACGTGATCACCCGCCGGCGCAACGCGGCCACGGCGGCGCTGGACGTGACGCTCCTCATCCCCTACGTGCTGCCGGGCACCGTCATCGGTATCGCGCTGATCACCGCCTTCAACCGGCCCCCGATCATCCTCACCGGCACGGCGACGATCCTGATCATCTCGTACGTGATCCGCAAGATCAGCTACACCGTCCGCTCCGCCTCGTCGGTGCTGACGTCCCTCGACCCCTCGCTGGAGGAGGCGTCCATCAACCTGGGCGTCGGGCCCGTCGCCTCGTTCTTCCGGGTGACTGCGCCGCTGGTCTTCAAGGGCGTGCTGGCCGGCGCGGTGCTCTCCTGGGTGACGACCATCAACGAGCTGTCCAGCACGATCATCCTGTACCACGCCGGCACCATCACCATGCCGGTGGCCATCTACTCGCAGGTCATCTCCGACAACTTCGGCCTCGCCGCCGCGCTCAGCACGATTCTCACCCTGGTGACCGTGATCTCGCTCTGGCTTTTCAACAAGCTGGCCGGCAAGGACAGCGGCCTGCTGATGTAGGAGGGTAAGCGCTTGGCAATCAAGGCCGTGATCTTCGATTTGGGCGGGGTCATCTTCACGCTGGGCGAGCAGGAGTATCGGCGCGCGGTGGCACAGCGCCTGGGGCTGGGCGACGCGCTGCCGCCGGCCTACGAAGAGGCGATGCCGGCCCTCCAGCGGGGCGAGGTGGCGGAGGAGGACGTCTGGGAGCGGCTCTCGGGCCGGCGGGTTCCCCTGAATGCGTTCGATGACATCTGGGAGGAGCACTTCCGGGTGAACCCGGAGATGCTGGCCCTGGCCGCCGAACTGCGGGAGCGGGGCCTGAAGACGGCCATCCTCTCCAACACCCAGGCTTCCCATGTGGCGATCATGCGGCGCATGGGCGTGCTGGCGCCGTTCGATCCGGTGCTGATGTCGTGCGAGGTGGGCTGCCGCAAGCCGGAGCCGGCCATCTTCCGGCTGGCCCTGGAACGGCTGGGGCTCCCGGCGGACGCGGTCGCCTTCGTGGACGACGTGCCGGAGTTCGTCGCCGCAGCCCGGAGCCTGGGCATCCACGGAATCCGCCACACCGGCGACGTGGCCGCCACCCGCCGGGCGCTTCTGGCGCTGATGGCGGAGTAGCGCTTACAAGCAGGCGCAAATACGCACTGACCCCCCGCCGAAACTGGCGGGGGGTCTTGGATTGCGGCGCCGGGCGCCCCGGCCCGCATCAGCGGGCGGTGCGCTCGGCCTTCAGCTCGGCGACGATCTGGGCGATGTTCTCGCGGTGCTGCTGTCGGTAGTACGGCGGCAGCTGGTCGACCGACGCCGCAGGCAGCAGGGCCGTGAGGGGGAGGGCGGCGGCCATCTCCTCCACGCTCTGACCCCGCTCCAGTCCGGCTTCGGCCGCCTCCGCCAGCCGCTCGATGTACGCGGCGTTCTCCGCCAGGAGCTCCGGCCCGCCTGGCCGGCCGTGCCCCGGCACCACGTGCCGGACCCCGGCCCGGCTCCACTGCCGCAGGGAAGCGGCCCACCGCCGGATGTGCCCCGGCTCGCTGAGCGTGGGAATCGGCGTTTCCACCGCGTCGCCGGCCAGCAGCAGGCCCAGTTCGGGCACGTGGACCACCGCCGAGTCGGCCGTATGGCCCGGCAGGTGATGCAGTTCCACGGTCAGCCCGCCGGCATCGATGGTGAGTCGATCGGAGAAGGTGAGATCCGGCGGGACGACCTGGCTGTTGGCGAAAGCGGCCGGGTTCGCGGCGCGCATCTGGGCCAGGGCTTCGTCCGCCTCCGGGGCCGTCAGACGCTCCCGGGTGAGGCGGTGCCCGATGACCGGCACGCCCGGGAAGGCGGCGGTGCCCCAGCAGTGGTCCCAGTCGGAGTGGGTGTAGACCACCAGCGTGGCGCCCGCGAAGGGGGCCATGTCCGCCGGCTCGATGAGCGTGTCGACCACCACCCGGTGCCGGGTTCCGGCGACCAGGGCCGCCGTCACGGGGAAGTCGTAGGAGCCCGGCAGAGAACGGGTGACGAGGGTGACCGACGGCAGGAAGGGTTCAACCCGCAAACCGAAACCTGGGCCAGGCATGGCGTTCCACCCCTGTCTGCGCTGCGGAGTAACAGGTCGCGGGGCTGCCCCGCTCGCTGCCAGTATAGCAGATCTGACCCGGGGAAAAGGGGGGTTCCCGGCCGCGCCCCCGCGCGTCGAGACCCCCTGCGGCGCCGGTCAGTCGGCCTTGCGGCCAGGGCGACCTGTGCCGGGTGGGGGTCTCGCTACATCCTATGCACCTCGGGCCGTCGGATACACCCGCACGGTGATCCAAAATCTGGAGCAGGCAGCGGCCCGGCCGGGATGCCTGCGACCGGCGGCGCACGGGACCGAACGGCACCGGGCGGTTTTGGTTGCGGGCGGCTGAGGACCGCACAAAGCGAGACCCCCTGCGGCGCCGGTCAGTCGGCCTTGCGGCCAGGGCAACCTGTGCCGCCTCCGACTGCTGCCGTTGAGGTGCGCCCGTCGCAGCCGCCCGCCCCGGCGGTGCCCCGATTCGACGTTCCGGGCAGGTCGCAGCAGGGCTTCCCCGCACCGGGGTACAATCATTAATGAATCGGCCTGATTTCAAGCTTTCCAAGGAGATGTCGCAGCCTTGACCACCACCGGTACCGGACGACGGCAGGGGGCGGGGGAGCTCACCTACGGGGCGATCCTCCGCCTGTTCCTGCCCCTCTCGCTCTCGGACGTCATCATGGTGCTCGCCGGGCCGATCCTCACCATCGGCCTGACGCGACTGGCGAACCCGGAGACCCACCTGGCCGCCTACTCCGTGGCGGAGAACATGGCGATCCTGCTCGAGAGTCCCATCATCATGCTGCTCCACGCGTCGAACCTGCTCAGCCGCTACCCGGAGACCTACCGGCCCCTGCGCCACTTCATGATCTGGGCCAACGCGCTGCTCACCGCGCTCTACGCCCTGCTGGCGTTCACCCCGGCGTACGACTGGATCTTCCGCGGGGTGCTGGGGCAGCCCGACGCCATTGCCGACGCCGCCCGGCCCGCCTTCCAGGCCATGCTCCTCTGGCCCGCGGCCATCGGCTGGCGCCGGTACTACCAGGGCGTGCTGATCATCCACAAGCGGTCGAGCCTGGTGGCTTACGCCGGCTTTGCCCGGATTGGCTCGCTGGCGCTGGTGACCATCCTGGGCGTGCTGGGCCGGGCGCCCGGCGCCACCGTGGCCGGCGTGGCGCTGGTGGTGAGTGTCATCGTGGAGGCGGCGGCCGTCACCTGGCTGGCGCGGCCGATCCTCCGGTCCGGCGTGGCTGACCCCGCTGCCAGGGCCCCCGAGTGGGCCCCGCGGACGGTCGGCCAGATCGCCCGCTGGTACCTGCCGCTGGCGATGACGCAGATCCTGGTCAACGTCGTGCGGCCCCTGATCAACGGCGGCATCGCCCGCACCGTGAACCCGGAGGTCGGGCTGGCGGCCTGGCCGGTGGCGTGGACGACCATCATGATGGTGGCCAACGCGGTCCGCATGGTGCAGCAGGTGGCCCTGACGCTGCTGCAGGACCGGCGGGCCTATCTGATGCTGCGCCGCTTCACCCTGGCGGCCGGCCTCTCCGCCTCCGGGGTGATGGCCCTGCTGGCTGCGACGCCGCTGGGGCTGAGCTACATGGAGTGGGTCCTCGGGCTCAAGGGCGGGCTGGCCTCCCTGGCTGACGCCGCCCTGCCCGCGCTGGGCTGGGGCGTGGCGTTCCCGCTCTATACCGCCCTGCAGAACTGGCTGCAGGCCCTCCTGATGAAAGACGGGCGGACCATCGTGGTGAACGCCGGTGCCGTCGCAGGCGGCGCCGCCACGATGGCGGCCGTCTACGCAGGGGCCCTGATCTTCCGGCTCCCCGGAGCCCAGCTGGGCATCATCGCGCTGCTCTGCGGCGCCGCGGTGGAGCTGACTCTGCTCGGACTGGCCTCCCGCCCCCAGCGGCAGGCGTGGCTGGCGCGCGGGTAGTCCAACCATCGCGGCCAGGATATCCACATATTCACTTCGCGCAATGTTCTAACAGTTGATAACGCGATTTTGTCAACAGAGACGCCAGCGGCGCATCCGCCGCGCCAGCGGGCGCAGCAGCCGGAGGGGCGGGAAGCGGTCGATTTCCCGGGCGAGGTCCAGGGCGTCCTGCTGGATGAACCGGACGACCAGCGCCCACTCCCGGTCGGTTTCGGCGGCCAGCAGGCAGCGGGCGTTGCGCCAGACCCGGTCGCGCCAGGTCTTGAGTCCGTAGGTGGTGAGCTGCCGGTCCAGGTCGCCCAGCAGCCGGCCGAGCGGACGGATCAGGCGGCCGTAGTGGTCGGCGATCTCGCTTTCCACGGCCGGGATCACGTCGTGCAGCACCCGGTTGATCTGGTCGTGGTCGAAGCGGCGCCGCACGGTTCGGAAGACCGCCCGCTCGTCGCCTTCGGCCCGCAGGATCTCCGCCACGACCAGGGGCAGGTCGTTGTTGATGTGGGCGTTCATCCCCAGGAGGATGTCCTGGAGGAGGAACGCCCGCTTTTCTTTGGCGACGGTGAAGGCATACTCCCAGGCGGGCGGGGGCTGGTTCCCCCGCTCGAACCGGTCGAGGGCGTCGAAGTAATACCAGCCAAAGCGGATGGCGACGCGCTCCACCCAGGGCGGATCCAGGAAGAACGGCCGGCGCAGCAGCTCCCGGACCTCCTCCGTCATGCGCCGGTAGACCCTGAGAAAGGCGGCGCGGTGGTCGCCCTGCCGGTCGAACCGATCCAGGTGGTGCTGCAACACGGCCACCAGGTCGTCGATGCTGGCCACGTCTCTGCCGCCCATCCGCATCCGGGCTGTGTCCTGGATGAGTTCCACCCCCCGTACGGGCCCGGAACTGCCGTGAAATCCGGTGCTCCCGCTCCGTGGCGGTTCCGGCCCGCACCGCGATTTGGGGCGTCGTCGCCCGTTCTGCCCCCTGCGGGTCGATTGGGGAACTGGTTCGGCCCGCAGTCCAGGGCCGTGCACATGTAGTGTGTACTTACCCGGTCAGGAGCTTTTCCATCATCACGCCCCACACCCGGAAGCCCCGGGCGTGGGAAGCTTTCTGCCCCAGCGGGTTGGTGGCATGGACCCAGTTGGTCACCTGCCGGATGCCCAGCCACCGCAGGTACTGCTCACCCAGCTCGTGCATCTGCTTGGCCAGGCCCCGGCCCCGGTACTCGGGCATGAGGTAGATGTCGGCCATGTACCCCTGCGGTTCGCCCGTGCGGTCGTCAGGCCGGATGCCGATGAGCAGGAAGCCGACGGGCCGCCCCCCGTCCTCGGTCACGATGGCCGTCCCGCCCGGCGAGGCGAGGGTGGCCAGCAGGTTGCGGTGGGAGTTGGCCCGCACCACCTCGGGCCGGGCTACCGCCCTGTCGGTGGGGCTGAGGATCTCCCAGTCCGTCCGCGCCGCCATCTCCAGAAGCCAGGGCAGGTCGGTCGGTTGCCAGAAGCGCACCTGCGCCACGGGACGCATCCCTCCTTCCGTGCACCCACGGTACGCCGCCCGGCGGTGGGAGGTGCCTGGGACCTCGGAGGGCGGCGCTCCATAGGATGTAGGAGCCCGCAGGCTTCAGGGGCCCGTAGGACGCGGGCGCACGCAAGAGGAGGTGGAGGCTGCCGCATGTACCAAATCCGACCGGGCCACGCGGGCGATCTGGCGTGGCTGCAGCCGGCCGCTGCCGCGGCCTTCTGGGAGTCGCTCTCCCCCGAGGAGCGCACGCGGGTGTCGCCGGGTCTGGCCGCGCAGCGGGCCGCACTCCAGTGCCGGCAGGTGCTGGCGACGCCGGGGAGCGCCCTCCTGGTGGCGCAGCAGGGGCTCGCGCCCGTCGGCTACCTCCTGCTGGCCGTCGCACCCGACGGGAGCACAGAGGAGCCCACGGTCCTGATCATCGACCTCTGGGTGCACCCGGCGCACCGCCGGCGCGGCGTGGCCAGCGCGCTCCTGGCCGCCGCGGAGCGGGGCGCCGCCGGCCTCGGCCTGCGGAAGATCAAGCTCTGGACGGGGCTGCATCACCTGCCGGCGATGGAGTTCGCCCTCCGCCGCGGCTTCGTTCCGGCCGGCCTCATCGGCGTGAAGGACCTGTAACCGCCTTTCCCACGGTTACATAAGCTGAGAGCGGAGACGTTCCACCCACGCGGTGGTGCTGATCCCGGTACAGATCGGAAGGAGGTTCCTTCGTGTCCAACAAGTCGCGGGTCGTCACATCGACCGCCTGCCCCGTCAGTACCTCGCGGCCGGTGGTTACGGTACGCTGCCCTGACACGACCACGGTACCCACTGCCACCGCCGGGGTGACCGACAAGCTGGATAAGAAGGGGTTCTTCCCGTTCTTCGGCTTGGGCGGCAAGAGCGTCCCCGGACAGGTGTTCAACAACCCGGCCGTAGACCTGGCCCCGTTCAACAAGCTGGCCTCGCTGGCGGCCTTCAGCCCGGCGGCGGCCCTGGCGGCCAAGAGCCCGACCCTGGCCATCTTCAACCCCGCCATCAACCCGGCGGCAGCGTTCCTGCAATTCAACCCGGGCGCCGCGCCCACGCTAGCGCTGACGGGGAAGCCCTTCGGCAAGTTCGGCATATAGCTGGCGGACGGCAGGGGAGTCGCACGGCTCCCCTTCGTTCGGTCAGGAGGTAATCCCCCATGGACTTTGGCGGGTTCGACGCGACCGAGCAGGTATTCTTCAACCCGGCGGTACAGCTGGCGCCCTTCTCTCCCCTGGGCTCGCTGGCGGCCTTCAGCCCGCCGGCGGCCCTGGCGGCCAAGAGCCCGACCCTGGCCATCTTCAACCCGGCCATCAACCCCAGGGCGGCCCTGCTGGCCTTCAACCCGGCGGCGGCGCCCACGCTGGCCCTCGCCGGCGGGTTCGATGGCAAGGGCTTCGGCAAGCCGTTTGGCTTCGGCAAACCGTTCGGCAAGGGCTGCTGGGGGTGCTGAGGGATCGGCTGGTGATGGAATCGGGAAGGCAACGGGGGCGAGCGGCCCCCGTTCGCCATGTCAGAGAGGAGGACGGGAACCGATGAGGCGCAGCATCGAGATTCCGACCCCCGCCGACGTCTTTTTCGACCCCGTCGTGCAGCTGGCGGCGCTCTGCCCCATCTGCGCCCTGGCCGCGCTGCGGCCGGAGGCTGCGATCGCAGCGCTGGCGCCGGGCCTGGTGCTCTTCAACCCCGCGCTCAACCCGGTGGCGGCATCCCTCTCCTTCGCCCTGGATCCGCTCGTGGTGCGGCTCGCCCGGCGGGCTCAGGGCCGGGGCTGGCCGGGAGGGGCGGGGCGTGAGGATCGTCGGGTGCGGATGGATGTCGGAGCACGACCGGACCAGGTGGTCCGGGAAGAGCGACCCCACGCGGCGTGGCGGCAGGGGGCGGTCTCTGGCCACGGGGCGGTATTCCGCTCGGCGGGCGTGGTGGTCCGGCCGGGAGCGGTGTCCGCGGGGTCGTCGGGGCCGGTGTTCCGCACCGCCAGACGGGCGTAGACTGAGGAAGCAGGAAGAATAAGCAGAAAAAGCGAATAGATGTGAAGCGACGCTGAATTAGGAGGGGGAAGGGCGCGTGGCAGGAGGGGAGCGGAAGGAGCGGTTCGCAGGCGTATCCGACCGCCCGGTCAAGCGGTTCTACGGCCCCGACGACATCGCCGGTTTCGACTATCACCGGGACCTGGGGGACCCCGGTGAGTACCCGTTCACCCGGGGCGTCCACCCGACCATGTACCGCGGCAAGCTCTGGACCATGCGGCAGTTCGCCGGCTTCGGCACGGCCGAGGAGACCAACGCCCGCTTCCGCTACCTGCTGGAGCAGGGGCAGACGGGCCTCTCCACGGCCTTCGACATGCCGACGCTCCTGGGCTACGACTCCGATCACCCCTACGCCAACGGCGAGGTGGGCAAGCTGGGGGTCGCCATCGACTCCCTGGAAGACTTCGAGATCCTGTTTGAGGGCATTCCGCTCGACAAGGTCTCCACGTCCATGACCATCAACCCGCCCGCCTCCGTCATGCTGGCCATGTACCTGGTCGTGGCCGAGAAGCAGGGCGTCTCCTGGGACCAGGTGAGCGGCACGATCCAGAACGACATCCTCAAGGACTATATCGCCCAGAAGACCTACATTTACCCCCCCGAACCCTCCCTGCGGCTGATCACCGATACCATCGCCTTCTGCGCCCGGCACGTGCCGCGGTGGAACACCATCTCCATTTCGGGCTACCACATCCGCGAGGCCGGGGCCACCGCCGCCCAGGAACTCGCCTTCACCCTGGCCAACGGCATGACCTACGTGGAGGCCGCCATCCGGGCCGGCCTGGACGTGGACGAGTTTGCCCCGCGGCTCTCGTTCTTCTTCGATGTGCACAACGACTTCTTCGAGGAAATCGCCAAGTTCCGCGCCGCCCGGCGCATCTGGGCCCGGGTGATGCGGGAGCGCTTCGGCGCGAAGAACCCCCGCTCCTGGATGCTGCGCACCCACGCCCAGACCGCCGGGGTGAGCCTCACGGCGCAGCAGCCGGAGAACAACATCGTGCGGGTGACCCTGCAGGCCCTGGCGGCCGTGCTGGGCGGCACCCAGTCGCTGCACACCAACTCCTACGACGAGGCGCTGGCCTTGCCCAGCGAGGACGCGGTGCGCATCGCCCTGCGCACGCAGCAGATCATCGCCGAGGAGAGCGGCGTGGCCAACGTGGTCGACCCGCTGGCGGGCTCGTACTACGTCGAGTACCTCACCGGCAAGCTTGAGGAGGAGGCCTACGCCTACTTCGACCAGATCGAGGCGCAGGGCGGCGTGATCGCGGCCATCGAGAAGGGCTGGTTCCAGCAGCAGATCGCCGATTCGGCCTATCGCTTCCAGCGGCGGGTGCAGAGCGGGGACTACAAGGTCGTGGGCGTGAACGCTTACGTCGACCCCGACGAGAAGCTTAACGTCAAGATTCTGAAGGTCAACCCTGATGTGCAGCGGCGGCAGATTGAGCGGGTCCGGCGTGTGCGGGAGACGCGGAACCAGCAGGCCTCCGCGGCCGCCCTGGCCGAGCTCCGGCGTGCCTCGCAGGCGAGCGAGAACCTGATGCCCTATATCATCGAGTGCGTCAGGAACTACTGCACCGTGGGCGAGATCTGCGGCCTGTGGCGGGAGCTCTGGGGCGAGTATCGGGAGGAGTCGGTTTACTAGCGGAGGGAAGCGCACGTGGAAGCGGCACCGGAACGCAGGATCAGGGTTCTCGTGGCCAAGCTGGGGCTAGACGCCCACGACCGGGGGGCGAAGGTGGTGGCCCGGGCCTACCGGGACGCCGGCTTCGAGGTGATCTACACCGGCCTCTACCAGCGCCCGGAGGCGGTGGCGGCCGCGGCCATCCAGGAGGACGTGGACGTGGTCGCCATCTCCTCCCTGGCCGGGGCGCACGGGGTGCTGATCCCGGAGTTAATCCGGTTGCTCCGGGAGCAGGGCGTGGACGACGTGCTCATCCTGGCCGGCGGCATCATCCCCGAGGACGACGTGCCGGCGCTGCTGGAGGCCGGCGTTTCCCGGGTTTTTGGCCCCGGCTCCGACCTGAACGAGATTATCGAGTACACGAAGGTGAACGTGAAGCGATGACGGCAGAAGAGCGGGCTGCGGAGCTGTTTGCGCGCCTGGCGACGGGGGACCGGCGGGCGCTGGCCCGGGCCATCACCTGGGTCGAGGACGGGGCGCCGGAGGCTTCGGCCCTGATGCGCCTGGCCTACCCGCACACCGGACGGGCGCACGTGGTGGGCATCACCGGACCGCCGGGGGCCGGCAAGTCCACGCTGGTGGACAGGCTGGCCGTGGAACTGCGCGCCCGCGGCCAGACGGTGGCCATCGTGGCGGTAGACCCCACCAGCCCGTTCTCCGGCGGGGCGATCCTGGGCGACCGCATCCGGATGCAGCGGACGCTCACCGACCCGGGCGTCTTCATGCGGTCGCTCGCCGCCCGCGGCCACCTCGGGGGCCTCTCGCCCGCCACGGCCGAGGTGGTGGGGCTGCTGGACGCCTTCGGCTTCGACGTGGTCCTGGTCGAGACGGTGGGGGCCGGCCAGTCGGAAGTGGAGATCATGGAGCTGGCCCACACCACCTGCGTGGTGGTGATCCCCGGCATGGGCGACGAGATCCAGGCGATCAAGGCCGGCATCCTCGAGATCGGCGACGTGTTCGTCTGCAACAAGGCCGATCGGGACGGCGCCGACCGCACTGTCAACGAGATCGAGATGATGCTCGACCTGGGCCACATGGGCGAGCCGGGGATCAACCGCTGGCCGTCGGAGACGGAGGGCGCCCAGGCCAGCCAGAGCGCCGACGGCGCTGCCGCCCCCGACGGTAAGGCCAGCGTAGGCGCCAGGGCTGGCGACGCCGCTCTGCGCCGGCTGGACCGCACCGGTCACCACAGTGCGGAGGAACTGGGGAACGTGGCCAGCTACCTGACCCGTGCGGCCGCCCACGCGGCGGCTCGCCACGGCACTGCCAACCCGGGCGACATCTCCTGGCGCCCGCCGGTGCTCAAGACGGTGGCGAAGGACGGCCTGGGGGTGGCCGAGGTGGTCGACCGGCTGGGCGAGCACCTGACCTTTCTGAAGGAGACCGGTCGCTGGCAGGCCCGCCGCGAGCATGACGCCGCCCGTCGCCTCGAGGAGCTGGTGCGGGAGCGCGTCGTCCGGGCGACGCTGGCCCGAGCCCGCGCCGTGGGCGACTTCGAGCGGCTGGTGCGGCAGGTGGCGGACCGGCAACTGGACCCCTACACGGCCGCGGACGAGATCCTGCGCAGCCACTGGGGCGGGTGAGGGTTTCTGCGCGGCCACGAGGGCCGCCGGGGTTGCCGCGGGCCGGTGAGGACGGCCCAGGGCGGATCGGGCCGGGCCCGATCAGGCATGCAAGGAGAAGAGACGAACGAGGAGGCAGGAGCTGTGAACTTCTTCCTGACTGAGGAGCAGAAGATGGTGCGGCAGGCCATCCGGGACCTGGCCGAGAAGGAGATTGCCCCGTACTCGGCCGAGTACAACCGCAAGCACGAGTTTCCGTGGCGCAACTTCAAGCTGCTGGCCGAGAACGGCTACCTGAACATGCACCTGCCCGAGCCTTACGGCGGCGGGATGGACTGGGTGAGCTACGCGATCGTGATCGAGGAGCTGGCCCGGGCCTGCGCGGTGACCGCGGTGATCTACGAGGTTCACTGCTCGCTGCACTCCGAGGCCATTTTCCACTTCGGGTCCCAGGAGCAGAAGGACCGCTACCTGCCCAGGCTGACCCGGGGCGAGATCCTGGGCGCCTACGCACTCACCGAGCCCGGAGCGGGTTCCGACGCCGCCGCGATTCGCACCACGGCCATCCGGGACGGCGACCACTACATCCTGAACGGCGAGAAGACCTTCATCACCAACGGTGGTCAGGCCGGTCTGTATGTGGTCTTTGCCCGCACGAACCCGGACCCTGCGGCCGGCCACCGGGGCATCTCCGCCTTCCTGGTGGAGGCAGGCACCCCTGGCTTCACGGTTGGAAAGCCGATGGAGAAGATGGGGCTCCACGCCTCGCACACCACCACGCTGCACTTCGAGGACTGCCGCATCCCCGCCTCGCAACGGCTCGGTCAGGAGGGCGAGGGCTTCAAGATCGCCATGTCGATCCTCGACCGGGGCCGTATCGGCATCGCCGCCCAGGCCGTGGGCATCACCCAGGCGGCGCTGGAGGACTCGATCAAGTTCGCAAAAGAGCGGCACACCTTCGGCAAGCCCATCGTCGAGCACCAGGCCATCGCCTGGAAGATCGCCGACATGGCCACCGACCTGGAGGCGGCCCGCCTGCTGCTCTACCGGGCGGCCTTCCTGATGCAGCAGGGCGTGCGGGCCACCAAGGAGATCTCGATGGCCAAGCTCTTCGCCTCGGAGATGGCGATGAAGCACACCGTGGAGGCGGTGCAGATCCACGGCGGGTATGGCTATATGCAGGAGTACCGGGTCGAGCGGCTGATGCGGGAGGCGAAGATCACGCAGCTCTACGAGGGCACCAGCGAGATCCAGCGGCTGGTGATCTCCCGGGCGCTGCTTCGAGACTAGAGGGAACCGGGCGAGCGTCCGTGCGGACGACGCATGAGACGAGAATCAGGGCCCCCGGGGGTGCCGCCTCGGGGGCTCACGGATTCTGGCGCACGGCGACAGGAGGTCGATCACGTGCAGCGGAGATGGCTGCTGGTGGCGGCGGCCGTGACGCTGGCCGCCACGCTTGCGGGGATCGGCTGGGTGTATACACACCCGCCGCTGAGGAGTTACGGCTACTACACGATGAGACGCCATGACGGCGATATCGTGGTGTACGGTGTCGACCTGGATAACAACGGTCGCTGGCCCCTCACCTTGACGGCCGTGACCCGCGAGGGGGAGGAACTCCTGCCTCCGCACGCCGTCGCCGTGGCCAACTTCGCCGACAGCGAGCTTGCGGGGAGTGCCGCAGCCATGGACTTGCAGGAACACGGCTACAAGCTCACGTTCGGCGCAGTCTACGGCTGGGAGATCCTCCCGGCGGAGCGAGTGCGACACTTCCGGTACGCAATCCGGTTGTGGGACACAGGCCCCGGGACGTATGTTGTCCATTACCGCTATCTCGGGCTGCCGCTGAAGTACGAGATCACTGTGGGGTAATCTGTTCCCCCCGAGGTCACGAGACCCTCGGGGGGATGTGTCTGCGGAGGCGTACCGGACTGGTCCAGGCGGCCTCGGCGGGTGGCCGCCTGGGGGCGAACCTGTGCCACACCGACCACGGTGCGACCAACCGATTCGCGCCGAGTCTGCCCGGGTGCCCTGAGGGGAACAGGCGGCTGGGGGAAGCACCCTTGCCGCCGCGTGTGTTCTGTTCTCGGTAGGTGTTGATGCAGGCAACCCTGGCGGGAACTAGCGGCAGGGGGAGTAGCTCTAGCCGCTGCGCATGTTCTGTTCTGCGAAAGTGTTGATGGGGTCAACCCTGGGGGGAACTTGCGGCAGGGTGGAGTTCTCCTTGCTACCGCGTATGTTCTGTTCTGCGAAAGTGTTGATGGAGTTTGCCCTGGCGGGTACTGGTAGCAGGGTGCAGTATCCCCCACTGCCGCGTACGCTCTGTTCTGCATCGGTGTTGACAAGCGAGCGCCAGGCTGGACTGCCGGTCGTTGTACAACCTGCTCGGCGGCGCAGGCCCTCTCTGTGTAGCTTCTTGGCTCACACACACGTTCTGTCCGACTGGGCTGACTGGTGCAGGGAACACCCGCTTCAGGACGCGGCCGGCATGTCGGACCACCGTAAGCCCCGCCCCATAGCCGCGAAATCACCCGCGCGGGTGAGAACATACGTCTGGACAGCGAACTAGTGTCTGGATAAACTGGGTCTAGAACCCAGTTGAGAGGAGTTCTCGCGGTGCTGCTGGCCGACTTGCTCCGTCGAGACGGTGGTGACCGAGATTCTATGCCTGCGCCCACAGGACGGTTATCTCGAGGCTCGCATCAACTGGAACCCTGCGTGCAGGTAGGGCCCATGGACTCTGACGGACGCAATCCGACTCGCCGGCTGCGGCCGGACGATTCGCAAGGCAGCAGGTCCGGCTTCCGGGAGCGCATCGGTTCATGCGGCTGCGGGTCCAGCTACCAGCCGGGACCGGACGGACCGCGCAGCAGTAAACTCGGTCCTCATGCAGGGCTCACTCATTCGGACGGTTGCGAGTCCAGCCTCCAGGCGGGACCGGACGGATCGCACAGCAGTAAACGCGGCCCTCAAGCGGGGCTGACCGATTCGGACGGTTGCGAGTCCAGCCTCCAGGCGGGACCGGACGGATCGCGCAGCAGTAAACGCGGCCCTCAAGCGGGGCTGACCGATTCGGACGGTTGCAGGCCCAGCCACCAGGCGGAACCGGACGGTTGGTACAGCCGTGGGTCCCCTCCTCAGGAGGAGCCGCCCGATGCGAACTCCAGCACGCCCACCCGCCAGATGAGACCGAACGAAGTGTGCGGGAGCGAGTCAGGTTCCCAGGCGGGACGGGCACTCTGCCCACGGTGTGGGGATTCCCGAGTTGCAAAGAACGGAAGTTTTCGGTTGCGGTCAGGTGAGCGAGTCCAGCGGTACCTCTGCAGGGCGTGTGGCCGCACCTTCAGCCCCCTCACCGGCAAGCCCGCGTATCGCCTTCGGAAACGGGCAGAGTGGAACGCCATGGTGCATCTCCTGCAGACCGAGTTGCCCTTGCGCCAGACCGCGTCGCGCCTCAGCATCAGCCTGTCCACTGCGTTTCGCTGGCGGCATCGCGCCCTGGCCTACCTGAACCGACGGGTTTGCGCACCCCTGGGTGGAGACGTGAGTGTCCGGTTCTTCCGCGTCAAGTACTCCGAGAAAGGTAGTCGAATCTGTAACGGCCCGGGCAGTTGGGGTTACTGGAATATCGCTCGGCGCGGTCCTGAGCCGGAATGGCGCCCCCGCCCCCGGATGGCGACTTCCGGTAAGCGTCGATTTCGGCTGCTGATCGAGGGCCGCCCGGTCGGCGTGATGGTGGCTCAGAATGAGGGAGGATGCGAGCTGTGCATTCTTGGGCAGGGCCGTACCACGCCTGAGCTTTTCGGCCGAGGTCTCGCTCAACTGGTCAAGCCGGGATCGCAGGTGTTTTCCTTCGGTGGGTTCCGCCACGACTTTGAGGAGGCCTGCGAAGCCCTGGGGCTGGCTCACCATGACGGGCATCCCTCCCCCGACCGGGTTCGAGTCGCCCCGCTGCCGGGATCGTGGCTTCGTCGTTTCAAAGGTGTTGCCACCCGTTACCTTGCTCACTACCTGGCCTGGTTCCGGGATATCGTCCATCACGCAGGGGCCCCGGGTGGGACTGTACCGGCGGAGTGCCCTACCCTCAGGCTCCTGTTGGTTTCTCGTTGACTTCCCCTTGTCTGGGCGGGATGGGACTGCTATTTCGCCCTGCGCAGGTCCCGCGCCGGAGCCTGGGCGTCTTCAGCGTGCTCACGATTCGGGCTGGCAGCTTGACCCGCTCATGGCGGGAGGGACAGAGACCAATCGAGCGGGCCTAAGACGATCGGCGGTGAGGGAGTGCGCCGACGACACCTGGGGTGGGCTTGCGTTCGCCTGGGCCAGACGGCGTGGCCCCGCGGCCGCGTCCCGGTTGCGGGACGTGTCAGCGGTGCGGCGAGTCTCGGGGGGAGGAGACGTGGTTCTCGTAGCCCGCCCCGGTTGTGACGCGTGTCAGGGGTGCGTCGGGTCTCGGGGGGAGGCGACGGGGTTCTCGTAGCCCGTCCCGGTTGCGAGACGTGTCCGGGGTTCGCGGTCCCGGGCAGCGGCGGCGTGGCCCTGGCAATCTTGCCCCCATTGTTGACCTGCTTGGGGTGCGCCAGACCAGCGTCCATGCACGGTTCGGTGGGCTGGGCCGGGCACCGGACTACCGCATCGGGGTCCCTGGGGTGCGTTCGGGGGTGCGCGATCGCGTCGGGGTCCCTGGGGTGCGTTCGGGGGTGCGCGATCACGTCGGGGTCCCTGCGGTGTGTTCGGGGGTGCCCGATCCGTCGCAGGCGTGGCCTTCGCAGACTCGCTGGCGGTTCACGGCCCGGACGGGGTGCGCTGGTTCGCCCCATCAACAGTCATTGAGAACAGAGCATACGCGCTGGCACAGGGGGTACACGGGCCCGGACTGCACGCCTTACGTCAGGTCTAAACCGATACACCGTAGACCTTCCGAGACGAGCGGTGAGACCGCATCGGGGCGCGCTTCGGTGAGGGGCAGCCAGACGGCGCCCAGGGAGTCGCGGCCGTCGGGGCCCGCCTTGATGGCGGTGAGACTCCCACCGGTCACCCGGTAGAGAAAGCCGAGGTGGTGCAGTTCCACCAGGTGCGTGCCCGTGTCTGCGACGAACGTGGAGACGCGGCTGAACGCGCCCAGCAGTTCGCACACGGCAACCCTGGTGCTGGTCTCCTCCAGAAACTCCCGCACAACAGTTTCGGGCGGCGATTCGCCGAACTCCACGCCGCCGCCCGGCAGATCGTACAGACCCTTGTACGGGCCCCTGGCTTTCTTGATCACCAGGATCATCCCGTCCTGAACGCCGATGCCATACGCGCCAATCCGGGTTTCACGTACCGTTTCGATCTTCACCGCTCCCTTCACTGCTATCGGCGCCACGGGCGGAAGGCGGCAACCCCGGTCCTTTGCCGTCCGGGAAGGACTGCTGGAGCAGCTCCACGAAGAGCCGGGCCGCCTCGGGCAGCTGCCGGGGCTGGGGCAGGATCAGGTAGGTGGCCGACAGCGGCAGATCGATATCAACCGGTACGGTGACGAGCCGCCCCTCGGCCAGTTCGCGCACCACGGAGGAGAGCGGCAGAAACGAGACGCCCAGTCCCTCCTCCAGCAGCCGCTTGGTGATGTCCACCCGGTCTACGGCCAGGGTGCGCAGGTGCGGCTGCCGCTCTGATACGGCCATGAGCAGCGCGTCCCAGTAGATGGGGTGGTTGCCGGTGAGGAGCAGGTGGCGGCCCACCAGGTCTACCCAGCTCGCACCGGTAGCATTTGCCGGCGAGGCGACCAGAACGACAGGATCTGTGTACAGCACTGTCGAAGACGTGTCAGGATGCGACGAGGGCGAACGGGCGAGGCCCACGTGGGCCGCACCGGAAGCCACCACCTGCCCGACGGCCGGCGAGACCTCGGTGGTGATCACGACCTCCACGTGGGGATGCTCCTGGGTGAACCGCTTCAGGAGTCCGGGCAGCACCGAAGTGGCCACCAGCGGCGAGGTCACCAGCTGCAGGCGGGTGTCGTAGCCCTGCCACCAGGCCGTCATCTCGTTGATCGCCTCATCGTAGGCGGCCAGCACCCGGCGCGCATGGGGCAGGAACTGGCGCCCGGCCGCGGTGAGCTTTACCCGCTTGCCCACGCGGTCGAACAGCTGAAAGCCCAGAATTTGCTCCAGTTGCCGGATGTGCGCGGTCACCGTGGGCTGCGCGAGGTAGAGCCGCTCCGCCGCCTGGTGGAAGTTCTCCAGTTCCGCAGCCGCAATGAAGGTATGCAGGAGTCTGAGATCCACAAGTCGCCCCTCCCCGCCTACGTTGGATTGCACATTTCGAGATCTTTGCACGGTTTCCCTGTTGGTTCGACAGTCGCCGTGCATCGGATGTGGGGTGGGAGGGCGGTGCGGCGGTGACGCAAGGCGGGGTCGGCCGACACGGCGCCCGCGTACGGCACCGGAGTGCTGGCCATGATGCGAGTTGAACTGGTGTGAAGGAGGACAGGTCCATGCCGCAGGTGATCGGTCACCGGGGCGCCGCGGGCACCCATCCCGAGAACACGATGGTTTCGTTCCAGAGGGCGTTCGAGATCGGGGTTGATGGAATCGAGTTCGACGTTCACCGCACGCTGGATGGCCATCTGGTGGTGATCCACGACCCCGCGGTGGACCGGACGACCAACGGGTCCGGTCTGGTGATGGCGATGACGCTGGAGCAGCTCCGTTCGCTGGACGCCGGGGCCTGGAAGGGCCCGCAGTTTGCCGGTCAGCGCGTGCCCACGCTACAGGAGCTGGTGCGGGCAACACCGCCGAACGTGCGCCTCTATCTCGAGCTGAAGGCCGGGTCTGTCCATTACCCGGGCATCGAGCAGGAACTGGTCGATCTGTTGAAGGCCGAAGGCGCCCTGGAGCGGACGCAGATCTCCTCCTTCGACCACCGGGCCCTGGTGCGGCTGAAGGAGATCGCCCCGGAGTTGCCGCTGGGCATGCTCACCTCCTGTAACCACGTCGACCCGGTGGGGATGGCCCGGGAGATCGGATGCGAGGCCATTCACCCGATGTGGTACTGGGTGACGCCCGACTACGTGGAGGCGGCGCACGCCGCCGGGCTCAAGGTGAACGTCTGGACGGTGGACGAGCCGACGGCCATCACCATGATGAAGGCCGCAGGCGTCGACGGCATCATCAGCAACTTCCCCGAGCGGGTCAAGTCAGCCTGACCCGGGAGCGGCGTCTGCCTCACCCGGCCCGGGGGGCGGCCTGAGCCGGCACCCCCCCGGGTCGGGGTCGGATGCCGCGCGTAGGCCCGCCCATCTCCGGGGTGTCTACTTGCCCGGCACCGGCAGGAGAATTACAGCGGCACCCCGAAGTTTCGGAGATGGGTCAAGGGCTTTGTTCGGGGAGGGATCGCGCATGTTCGGCGGCCGCCTGGGCTTCTGGGAGATCCTGATCATCGCCCTGGTCGTCCTGCTCTTGTTCGGCGCGGCCAAGCTGCCGCAGCTGGCCCGTGGGGTGGGCGACTCGATCAAGGAGTTCCGCAAGGCGATGAAGGACGGGGACGAGGAGAAGAAGGAAGGATAGGAGGGGCGGGCAGACTAGCCACTAAGGAGGCCTCACCGTGCTCTGGCTGTTGCAACTGCTGGCCGGTGCCCTCTTGATGTCGCTTTCGGCCAATGTGTTCCTGGTTCCGCTCAAGTTGGCCGAGGGCGGCGTGACGGGCATCGGCATTATTCTGTACCACACGCTTGGAATACCCCTCTGGGTCACCATGGTGGCCCTCAACATCCCCATCCTCGCGCTCGGGATGAAAGTGAAGGGCTGGCGCCTCCTCTGGCGTTCCATCCTGGGCGTGGCCGCGTACTCGTTCTTCCTGGCGGTCACAGCCAACATCCCGCCTATCACGGATCAGGTGGTGCTCGCCATCGTCTACGGCGGCCTGACCATGGGTACCGGGTTGGGTCTGGTGCTGCGGTCGGGCGGAACCACCGGCGGTACCGAGGTGCTGGCGCTGGTGCTGCAGCAACGGCTTGGCTTCTCGGTGGGAACGATGGTGCTGGCCGTGGATGCGGTGGTGCTGACCGTCGCCGGTATCGTCTTCTCGCCCGAGGCGGCCATGTGGGCGGTGATCACGCTCTTCATCTCGTCGAAGGTGGTCGACCTCGTGCAGGTGGGGTTCTACTCCGCCAGGGGCGTGACGATCATCACCACGCGCCCCGATGAGATCGCCCGCCGGATCATGACCGAGGTGGAGCGCGGCGTCACCATCGTGAACGGCACCGGCGCCTTCACCGGCGAGCCCCGGACGATTCTGTATACCGTCGCCCAACGCACCGAGCTCACGCAGATCAAGCAAATCGCGTACACCGAGGACCCCCGGGCGTTCGTGGTGGTGGCGGAGGTCCACGAGGTGCTGGGCGAGGGCTTCCGCGAGCCGTCGAAGGCGTTGGAGTAGAACACATACCGGCCGGCGTGCACCACAAGCCCGCCGGCCGGCGCTTTCATGCCCTCACGATAAGTACCACATCACCCACGCCGGTACCGCCACGGTGGCGGCGGCCAGCAGTGCGAGTCCGAACGCCCCCAGGCGGAGGCGCTGGCGCCACGCCCAGCGGGCGTAGTTAAACGTGTAGATGGCCACCAGCAGGGCAACAAGGAGCACCAGGAACGCCGTCACTGCACGGAACCCTCCTCGGAAGCCCGGGTCGGGCTGAGTGTGAGGCCATACCGGCGCAGGCTCACCCGCACGCTGGTGTGAACCTCCGCCTCCGGATACCGTTCGGGCCAGCTGTACGACTCCCACGCCTGCACCGTGGGGAAGCGGGCGATGGCGTACCGTCCGAAGCCGACCACGTCCACCCGCCACTCCTGGGTCTTTCGGATCAGCGCCTGCAGCGTCTCCTCCAGCTGCCCGGCGACGGCCCGCTCCAGCTCCTCCTGGGCGCCGGGCTCCGAGTAGTCCACGCCGGAGGGCATGGCGACTACCTCGGCCTCGAGGATCACCTCGGCCCGGATGGCGGGACGCTCGCCCAGCCGTTCGAGCACGATGCGCGTCGGGCGGCCCCGGCGCAGGTGCAACGTGACGTACTGGCCGGGCTGGCGCGGGTCCCGGAACGCGGCGTAGGCCGACTGGAACCGATTTTGCAGCATGAGCAGGGCGCGCGTCTCCTCGGCGGTGAGCACCCCCACCATGCGGGACTGCCGGAAGGCGGCGGCGCCGATCATCTCCACCGGGATGCCGCCCTGGCGAGGCAGTTCGCCGGCGGCGTAACCCACTCTCGGGTCAGGGGAGCCCTTCTTCGCGGGGCTCCCCTCGTCTACCAGCGCGGCGTAGTACGTGACCGGCTGCGCGTAGCCCACGTTGAGCAGCGACGCCACGGCGCGGATCTGGCTCGCCGCCGGGAGCGTGCCGGAGGTCCGGTAGTGATAGGTCAGCTGGGCGATGAAGCGCACGGGGTCCTTTTCAAGCTCCGGCTTCAGCGCCCTCAGGAAGTCGGCGGCGGGCTCGCGGGTAACAACCAGGAAAGCGGTCTCGCGGATCTGGCGGAAGCGAAGGAGCTCATCCAGGAAGGGCAGCCCCTTGGTCCGAGCCAGCTCCTCGTGCACGAAGAAAACCATTGTGTGGTGGAAGAGCACCTGGCGGCCGACGTACCCGTGCAGCACGGCCCGGGCGCTGGCCAGGCTCGGCGCCTCCGCAGTGGTCGTGAGCACCGGCGGCTCATCCCCCCCGCCGTTCTTCTCGCCGGCCAGGGCGCTGGGCTTGGCGATGACCACGGTGACGGCGTAGGGGCTCCCCTTGCCCTCGTCGATGCCCACCGCCAGCACGTATGCCCCTTCCTCGAGTTCCATCTTGTTCCAGCATCCGGTGAGGAGGGGCAACAGGAGGAGCAGCGCTCCCAGCAGCGGCCTACGACGCATGGCCCGCCGCCTCCCCGGAAGGAGCCGCCTTGCCCCGGACCACGGCCAGCAGCCACAGCAGGAGCGGTACGGCCAGGACGGCGAAGCCGAGCGGCCGCATCCACTCCCGGTCGAGGCGGAGCACGGCCACGTAGTCCTTCGGCAGGAGCGAGAGGGCAGACAAGATGGTGGCCAGAGGGAAGAGCAGCGGCCGGTAGTCGGGGAGCCGCAGGGCGCCGGCCAAGGAGATGGCGGTCGCACTCATGAGGGCCGAGAGGCGGATCAGCGCTGCCAGGATCCAGAACATGACGATCAGCGCCTCGGTGCGCTGCAGGAAGCGGCCCAGGTAGACGAGGCGCGCAAGGAAGTAGAGCGGGAACGGCTCCTGCCGGGCCAGCGGGGCGCCGGCGATGCCCACCAGCACCGCCACGGTGGCCGCAGCGGCCAGGCCGAAGAGCAGGATTCCCCGCAGGCTGCTATGCTGCAGGCTCCGCCCGTCCCGGAAGGCGTGCCCCACCGCCAGGAGCACGATCACCTCCGCCGCCGTGCTGGCGTAGTAGAGGCTGCCCATCAGGGTGCGGTCGAAGCCGAAGCCCCAGATGGGGAAGAGCAGGGTTGTGTCGACCCGAGGCAGGCTGAAGATGAGCACCAGGAGCCCGCCGGCCGCGATGACCGTCAGAAGGGCCAGGGCGGTGCGGGCGACGGCCTCCACCCCGCGGTAGGCGGCGTAAACGGACAGCAGGCTGCCGCTGATGATCAGGACGCTGGGCGGGGTGTCGGGCACGATGGTGATGACGAAGGTCTCGGTGAAGTTGCGCAGGGTGACCAGCGCGGCCACGGCGATCCAGGCCGACACCGCCAGGGTGAGCAGCGGGCCGAACACGGAGCCGGCGACCTCCCGGCTGATCTCGGCCAGGCCCCTGCCGGGGAACCGGTACCCCAGGGCCACGATGGGCAGGGCCAGCACCAGCCCGAAGAGCGCGACCAGCAGAGCGGCCTGCCACGCCGCAGGGCCCCCGACGCTCACCAGGTATTGGGGGTACTGGAGGAACAGCATGCTCCCCAGGACCGTGAAGAGGAGCACGCTGCCCTCCCGAGCCCCGATGTGGCCGTCGTACGCGCCCATGGCTCAGCCTCCCTTATCCGGTGTGTCCGTCTGCGGCGCCCGCGGGTCCCAGTTGCGCACGACCTCCGCCTGCCGGTACCGGTTGAGCGGGTGCATGAAGGGCGGCCGCTCCTCCTGCCGGTAGAGGGGCGGCGTGCCGAGGGCGTCCTTCACCCGACCTGTCGTTCCCACCACCGGAGCGAGGTAGGGAACGCCGAAAGAGCGCAGGCTCGTCGTGTAGACCACCAGTGCGTAGATTCCCGTTGCGAGCCCCAGGAAGCCGAAGACGGTGGTGAGCAGCAGGAGCAGGAAGCGCAGCAGGCGCACCCCCCAGCCCATCAGGTAGTTGGGCAGGGCGAAGGAGGCCAGACCCGTGACGGCCACCACCAGGATCATCACGGGACTGACGATCCGCGCCTCCACCGCGGCCTGCCCGAGGACGAGCGACGCCACCAGCCCCACGGTCGGCCCGATCACCCCCGGGATGCGGGCGCCTGCCTCCCGGATCAGCTCGAAGATCACTTCCATGGTGAGCAACTCCACCACCGCCGGCATGGGGACCGGCTCCCGGCTCTGGGCGATGAAGAGCAGGAGCTCCGTGGGGATCATCTCGGGGTGGTAGTTCACCACGCCGATGTAGACGGAAGGGAGCAGGAGCGACACCAGCAGCGCTGCGAACCGGATGTAGCGCAGCGTAGAGCCGAAGGGCCAGCGGAGGTAGTAGTCCTCCGCCGTCTGCAGCAGCGACCAGAAGGTCGCCGGGCAGATGATGGCGTGCGGTGCGGTGTCCACGAAGAGCGCCACGTGCCCCTCCGAGAGGTAGGCGGCGGTCCGGTCCGGCCGCTCGGTGATGAGCGTGGCGGGCAGCAGCGAGCGCGGGCTGTCGTCGATGTACTGCTGCAGGATGCCCGACCCGTTCACGATATCCACCTTCACCGCCTGCACCCGCCGCCGCACCTCGTCCACCAAGCGCGGCGGGGCGATGGTGTCGATGTACATCATCCCCACGTAGGTCTTGCTCACGTCGCCCACCGTGAGGATCTCGGTCACCAGGCGGGGGTCTTTCAGGCGCCGGCGCACCAGGGCCACGTTCACCCGCCAGGCCTCGTTGAAGGCGTCGTGGGGGCCCCAGATGACCTGCTCGATCTTGGGATCTCCGACGCTCCGGGTCGGTGGGTCCTTGGTCTCCACGACCAGCGCCACCGCCGCACCTTCGACCAGGAGGACCGTGTCGCCCGCAAGCAGGGCCTCGGCGACGGAGGCCCGGTCGTACTTGCGGCTCACCTGGTGGCCGGCGAGAATGCGCTGCTCCACCTGGTCCACGGCAGAGGGGCCCTTTTCCGGCGTCAGGTGGAGCTCGTAGCTGAGCAGCATGAGAGGCTGCAGGAGGTTGTCGTTGATGACGGTCTTGTCGCTCAGCCCCTCCATAAACAGGAGGACCGCCCTCGTTGGCGGCTCGGTGGCGATGAGGATCTCCCGCTCGACCAGGTCCTTGTTGGCGGGCGCCCGAAAGAGCTTCTTCAGCTTCTCCACGTTTTCGTCCAGGTTCGTGGAGAGGTCGCCCACTCGCTTCAGCGCGTCCTTGCCCTGGGGCACCGCCTCCGCCAGGCGGTCGAGCCGGGTGAGCAGGGCGTCGGTGCGCAGGCGGGCGTCGGCCAGCATCGCCGCACTCTGCCCGCCGTCGTCCTGCCCTGGTCCGCGCCTGCCCAGGCTGAAGGCATCATCGGTCGTCGCAGACGCCGGGTTGAGCCAGCGCATCAGTCGCTCCCAGATGCTCACCCGTACCCCTCCCGTTTCCAGGTCTAAGGTGCCGCACACGGTTGCGCAGTATACCCGCCAGGCGGGCCGGTATGGTGCGCACCTCCGCGGGCATGCTAATCGCGCAAGCGAGACGAGGAGAGGGGGCTTCGCAGCGTGCGCACGTGGCAGCGGTTCCTCCAGGAACTGCTCGCCGCACTCCTGGCCTTGGGCGTGCTGGTCGCCGCCGGTTGCATGCCGCCCAAGGAGCAGCCTCAGCAATAGGGCGGCGAGCAGCAGCAGAAGGAGGGGGGCCAGCAAGCAGGAGAAGAGCGAGGAGGAGGGCGCCACCCAGGGCGGCGGTCAGGATGCGTCTCAGGGCGGTCAGGGCGAAAGCCAGGGGGGCGGCCGCTGAAGCGGAACGGCAGGGGAGGCAGCGAGCCTCCCTCTTGTTTTTCCCCTGCAAACAGGGAGTCGCGCGTGCCCGGGCGAAATAACAAGAAAGTACCGCCACTCCGCAGCACAGACGAGGAAGGTGACGGAATGAAGCTGACGATCATCGGCGGCGCCAGCGCGTATACCCCGGACATCATCGAGGGCCTGCTGCGGGAGCACACCCTCTTCGCTGGCGGCGAACTCTGCCTGCACGACATTGACACCGTCCACCTTCACCTGATCGAGCGGCTGGCCCGGGGCCTCGTGCGAACCGCAGGCGCCGACCTGCGGGTAACGGCGACGGAAGACCGGGCCGAGGCGATCGCCGGGGCCCGCTTCATCCTGACGCAACCCCGGGTGGGCGGGCTGAAGCACCGGGCCCTGGACGAGCGGATTCCGCTCAGGCACGGCCTCATCGGCCAGGAGACCCTCGGTCTTGGCGGCTTCGCTTTCGCCTGGCGCACGATCCCCGTGATGCTCGACATCGTGGCGGAGGCCCGGGGCCTGGCGCCGGAGGCGTGGATCATCAACTACGCCAACCCCGCGGGTATGGTGACCGAGGCCGTCATCCGGCGCTTCCCCGACGCCCGTTTCATCGGCCTCTGCGACATGCCCGCGGGTCTGCAGTGGGCCATCGGCCGGCTGCTTCGGGTGGACTTCCACCGGATCGCGCTGGACTATGCCGGCATCAACCACGGCGGCTGGGCGCCCCGGGTGTTGCTGGACGGCGAGGACGTCACCCAGCGCCTGCGCCGCTGGGGAGCGCTTCTGGGCCCCCTGGCCCGCCTGCTCCCCCTTACCGAGGAGACCGGCACGGTGCGCCTCTACCGGGAGCACGGCATGCTGCCCGACCCCTACCTGCGGTACTACTACTACAAGGACCAGATCCTGCGGAAGCTCCAGTCGGCCGCCCGGACCCGGGCCGAGGAGCTGATGGAGCGGATCCCGCAGCTGTACCGGCACTATGAGGAGGTCGCCTCCCAGGAGCGGCCGGTGCTGAAGCAGCACCGGGGCCACCAGGCCCACGCGGACCTGGCCTCGCTGGTGATCATCGCGATGGCGGCCAACCGGCCCACCCGATTCGTCATCCAGCAGCGGAACGGCGGCGCCGTGCGCCACCTGCCGCCTGAGGAGGCCGCACAGTTCCCCGCCGTGGTGGACGCCAGCGGCTTCCGGCCGATCCCGCAGCCGCCCCTGCCCCGGGAGGAGGCGGAACTGCTCGCGCAGATCAAGGCCTCCGAGGCGCTCAACGTGCGGGCGGCCTTGGAGGGGGACCGCGGCCTCGCAGTGCAGGCCGCCGAGCTCAACCCGCTGGGCGCGCCCCAGCCCCTGGCGGGCCGCGTGGTCGACGAACTGCTGGCCGCACACCGACCGTACCTGCCGCAGTTTGCGTGAGGGCTGCCATGGCGAAGAGGCTCATCGTGAACGCCGACGACTACGGCCTCACCGCGGGGGTGAGCCGGGCGATCCTGCGGGCGCACCGCGAGGGCGTCGTCACCTCCACCACCTTCATGGTGAACTTCCCCTGGGCCGCCGAGATGGCGAGGCTGCTGGAAGGTGCCCCGGGTCTCGGCGTGGGGCTCCACCTGAACCTGACCACCGGCGCGCCGGTCCTGCCCGCCGCCGCGGTGCCCAGCCTTGTGGGGCCGGAGGGCCGGTTCCAGCGCAGCCTGGTGCGGCTCCTCCGGCGGGTGCGGCCCGCCGAGGCGGAGCGGGAGTGGTCAGCCCAGCTGGAGCGGTTCGTGGCGCTGGTGGGGCGGCTGCCGACCCACCTGGACACGCACCGCTACCTGCAGGCGTACCCGCCCCTCTGCCGGGCGATGCTGGCCGTCGCCCGCCGCTACGGCGTGCCCGCAGTGCGGGTGCTGCCGCCGGACTTCTTCCCGCCCGACACCTTCCCCCGCTGGAGCCCCGCCGGACCGGTGCTCCGGGCGGCGCTCGCCCGCAGCACGGCGCTCATCCGGCAGAGCGGCGTGCGGGCGCCGGACCGGACCCTCGCCGGCGATTTCGATCTTCCCGGCCTCCTGGCCCGCCTCGGCCAGGTGGGGGAGGGGGTCACCGAACTGGTGACGCATCCCGGCGAGGTGGACGAACAGTTGCGCACCCTGAGCTCGCTCCGGGAGCAGCGGGAGGTGGAGCTGGCCGCACTCACCTCGCCCCGGGCCCGGGAACGGGTGGAGCGGCTGGGGATCGAGCTCATTCACTTTGGCGCCCTGTGACCGGCCGCTTGCGCCGCACTGGCGTGCGAAGGAGGTAACTGCCGTGCGAACCAGAGCCGCGTTCTTCCAGCGGGTCTCGGCCAGCCTGATGATCCCCCTCACGTTCCTGCCCTTCCCGGCGGTGCTGGTGGCGCTGGGCACGGTCCTGGGTCTCGGCCCGCTGGAGCAGGCGGGGCTGGAGCTCCTGCGCGACTGGGTGCCGCTCTTCTTCGCGATGGGCATCGCCGTAGGCTTCACCCAGGGTGACGGCATGGCGGTGCTCTCAGCGGCCGCGGGTTACCTCACGATGATCGCCGTGGCCGTCGGGGTGGCCGGCGACCCCGCCCTGAACGTGGGCGCGTTGGGCGGCATTGCCGCAGGGGCGCTCTGCACGTGGCTCTACGGCCGCGCCTCCCGGGTGCGGCTGCCCGAGTTCCTGGCGCTCTTCTCCGGCAAGCGGATGGGCCCCATCGCAGCCGCACTGGCGGGCGTGGGGTTGGGCTATTTCTTCGGCCTGATCTGGCCGGCGTTCTACGCCGCCATCTACGGCCTGGGCCAGTGGATTTACGCCGCCGGCGGCACCGGCGCCTTCGTCTACGGCGGCATCCTCCGGCTGCTCATTCCCACCGGGCTGCACCACATCCTGATGCAGCTGGTGGATTACCAGCTGGGCGCGTGGACCGACCCGACCACGGGCCAGGTGGTGGTGGGGGAGTACCTCCGCTTCCTCTCCGGCGACCCGGCAGCCGGCCGGCTGCTCTCGGGCTTCTTCCTCACCCTGGGCTTCGGCCCCCTGGGGGCGGCGCTGGCCATCGCTCACGAGGCCAGGCCCGAGCAGCGCCGGCGGGTGAGCGGCATGATGCTGAGCGGCGCCCTCACGGCGATGGTGGTGGGCATCACGGAGCCGGTGGAGTTTGCCTTCATCTTCGCCTCGCCTCTGCTGCTGGCGCTGCACGTGCTGCTCTCCGCAGTCGCCTCGTTCCTCGGATACGCGCTGGACATCCACCTGGGCGGCTACGCCCTGCCCATGATGCTGATCAACTGGCACCGGCAGCAGAACGGCTGGCTGCTCCTGCCGCTCGGGGTGCTCTGGACCCTGCTCTACTACGTCACGTTCCGGCTGATCATCCGCTGGCGCCGGCCGCCGATTCTCGGCCAGTCCGGGGAGGCGGGTGAAGGGGGTGACGGGGCGGTCGCCGGCGCCCCGGGTGCCGGGAGCGATCCGCTGCAGGCGCAGGCGGCCGGCATCCTCGCCGCCCTGGGCGGACCTTCCAATATCCGCAGCCTCACCGCCTGCATGACCCGCCTGCGGCTCGAACTCAACACCCCCGACGCCGTCGACGCGGCCCGGCTGCGGGAACTGGGCGCGACCGGGGTGGTGCGAACGGGCGATGCGGTGCAGGTGGTGATGGGCCCCCGTGCGGGCGACATCGCCCGGGCGATCGAAGAGGAGGTCGCTCGGACCGCCGGTGGCGGAGGCAGGGGCAATCCGAGCCCGAACCGGCGGGGTCAGGATGAGACGTAGGAGGCGCACGCGGTGCAGGTGACGATGGCGGTCGCCAAGGTCCCGAAGTTTGGCCTGACCGAAAGCGGGGATTCTGTAGAACTGGTGGAGCGCCCGCGCGGGGGCGTGACCGGTATCCTGGTCGACGGGCAGTCGCACGGCCCGGCCGCCAAGCGGCTGAGCCAGCTGGTGGTGGCCAAGGCGATGCAGCTGGTGGTCGACGGGGTGCGGGACGGCGCGGTGGCCCGCGGGGTGCACGACTACCTCCACGCGGTCCGGGGCGGCAAGGTGTCGGCCGAACTGGTGCTGCTCTCCGCCGACATCCACACCCGCACGCTGGTGGTGACGCGCAACACCCACGTGCCGGTGCTGATCCGGCGGGGCGACGGCTCCATCCTGCGGCTGGATGAGCCGGTGGAGCCCATCGGCACGCTGGAGATCCTCCGGCCGGTGATCGCCGAGGTGCCGCTGGAGGAGGGGCTGGTGGCCCTGGCCTTCACCGACGGCGTGCTCGCGGCCGGCCGCCGGAACGGGCGGGAATGGCCCGTCGAGCGGCTGGAGGAACTGCTCCGGAGTGCCGACCCGGACGACATGCAGGCCCTCGCAGACCGCGTGCTGGCCGAAGCGATGGCCCTGGACGAGGGGCGTCCGGCCGACGACATGGCGGTGCTGGTCGCCGGCGTGCGGGAGGAAGGCGGCGACCGGATTCGGCGAATGAACCTGACCATGAAGTGGTGAGGCTCATCCGAGGGGGAGTCTGCTTGCGGGAGCCTGTGGTGGCGATAGTGGGGGTGTGCGCCGCAGGGAAGACTACGCTGGCGGCGGGACTGAACGCCGCAGGTGTGAAGGCGTACAGCGTGCCGCAGGAGCACTCGTTTGTGAAGCGGCTGTGGCAGCGGCTCCACCCCGACGTCAACATCCTGGTGATGCTGGACGCCCGGTGGGAGACCACCCGCCGCCGGCGGCCCGACATCAGCTACGGGCCGGACCGGCTGGAGGAGCAGCGGCGGCGGCTGGCGGTGGCGCGCGCCGAGTGCCACCTCTACCTGCCCACCGACGACCTCACCATCGAAGAGGTCCGGGAGCGGGTGCTGGAGTTCATCCGGGCGTGGCAGGGGGAGGAGCAGGCGTGATGGAGCCACCGGGAAAGGGGGCGGAGCCGGTGCGCAAGGGGCCCCTCCGGGAGCTGGCGGAGACGGTGGCCGTGGCCCTGCTGGCGGCCTTGCTGGTGCGCACCTTCGGGGTGCAGCTCTACCGGGTGGACGGCGAGTCGATGCTGCCCACCCTGCACCACGGCGACCGTCTCCTGGTGAACAAGCTGGTCTACCGGCTGCGGGCGCCGGCGCCCGGCGAGGTGGTGGTGCTGCAGGATCCCGGCGGCACCGGGCGCCACCTGGTAAAGCGGGTGATCGCGGTGGCCGGTGAGGAGATTCGCGTGCGGGACGATGAGGTGCTGGTGGATGGAAGGCGCCTGGCGGAGTCCTACACGAACCCGGAGAGTCCGGGCACGTACGACGCCGGCCCCCTGGTCGTTCCCGAGGGCTACGTGTTCGTGATGGGCGACAACCGGGGCGCATCGCTCGACTCCCGCCTGTTCGGGCCCGTCCCGGTCGAGCAGGTGGAGGGAAGGGCGGTGGCGCTCGTTTGGCCGCCGGGCCGGTTCGGCGGTCACGGGCCGCTGGCCGCGGCGAGAGAGTACGAGTAAACAGGGGAGGGGCGGGTCGGTTTGGCTGAGGTTACGTTCGAGCAGGTGCGGCGGGATCCCGAGGTGCGTGCGTACATCGTGAAGGCCAACGAGATGCTTTCGGCCCTCGGCTTCACGGAGCACGGCCTGCGGCACGTGGGGCTGGTGGCCGAGCGGGCCATGGGGCTCATGGCGGAGCTCCAGCGCCCGCCGCGGCTGCAGGAGCTGGCCGGCATCGCCGCACTGCTCCACGATATCGGCAACATCGTCAACCGGCATGACCACGGCCAGACCGGCGCCCTGCTGGCCTATCAGATCCTGAGCCGCATGGGCATGGCGCCGGAGGAGATTGCCATCATCATGTCGGCCATCGGCAACCACGAGGAAGACGTGGGCATCCCCGTCCACGACGTGTCGGCCGCGCTGATCCTGGCGGACAAGTCCGACGTGCACCGCAGCCGGGTCCGCAACCAGGACGTGTCCACGTTTGACATCCACGACCGGGTCAACTTCGCCGTGACCCACAGCGAACTGCAGGCCTTCCGCGACGAGCGGGTGATCCGGCTCAGCCTCGTGGTGGACACGTCGATCATCGCCATCATGGAGTACTTCGAGATCTTCCTCAGCCGCATGGTGATGTGCCGGCGGGCGGCGGATCGCCTGGGCTGCCGCTTTGAGTTGGTGATGAACGAAAGCCGCCTGCTGTAGCACGCGGCTATCCCTTTGACGCGGCACCACGCGAAGCGTACAATTGAACTTGTTGCCGGCAGGAACAGTCTAAGTGCTGACGTATTCCTGAAAGGGCTGGAGGCGTGGCCTCCTTTTCCTTTGCGGCGAACTCATTCTACCTGGAGGAGGACGGGCCATGAAGGGCGGCTGGAACGGACTGGTTCTGGCCCTGATCTTGGTACTCGTCGGCGGCACCATCGGCTTTTACCTGTCGCCGGCCCCGGACACGGGCTCTGCACGAATTCTGCAACATATGAAGCTGGGTCTGGACCTGAAGGGCGGCGCCCACATCGTGCTGGAGGGCGTCGACTCGGAACTGGGTGAGGTCACGCCGGACAAGATCCAGGCGGCCCGGAGCGTGATCGAGAACCGCATCAACTCGCTGGGCGTCTCCGAGCCGGTGGTGCAGGTGGACGGCCGCAACCGGATCATCGTTGAGATCGCGGGTGCCGCCGACATCGACGAGGCCCGGGAGGTCATCGGCAAGACGGCGGTGCTCAAGTTCGTCGACCCCGAGGGCAACGAGGTGCTGACCGGAAAGGACGTCGAGAAGGCCGGCGTGTCCACGGATCAGTACGGCAACTTCGTGGTGACGCTGAAGCTGAAGGGCGAAGGGCCGGACAAGTTCTATGAGGCCACCGCCAAGTGGGTCGGCTCACCGATTTACATCATGCTGGACGACGACGTGATCTCTAACCCGGTGGTGCGGCAGCCGATCCCGGGCGGCGAGGCCACCATCGAGGGTAACTTCACCGCCGAGGAGGCCGGGCAGCTGGCCGCCCTCATCAACGGCGGCGCCCTGCCCATCAAGCTGGTGGAGGTAGAGGCCCGGATGGTCAGCGCCACCCTGGGCGCCGACTCCATCGCCAAGTCGCTCCGGGCCGGTGCCATCGGCATGATCGCGGTGCTGCTGTTTATGGTGCTGCTGTACCGGGTTCCGGGCTTCCTGGCTGACATCGCACTGGGCGTCTACGCCATCCTCAACATGATCGTCCTGCTCATGATCAATAACGTGTTCACCCTCCCCGGCATCGCCGGCGTGCTGTTGGGCATCGCCATGGCGGTGGACGGCAACGTCATCATCTTCGAGCGCATCAAGGAGGAGCTGCGCAAGGGCAAGGGGCTCCGCTCCGGCATCGACGCCGGCTTCCATCGGGCGTACGTGACGGTGCTGGACTCGCAGGTGACCACCGCCATCGCCGCGGCGATTCTCCTGTGGCTGGGCACCGGCCCCGTGCGGGGCTTCGCCGTGACGCTGCTGGTGGGTACCATCCTCTCGATGTTCACGGCCATCACCTTTACCCGTTGGCTGGTCCTGCTGACGGTGAACACTGGCTGGTTCAACAAGCGTACCCTCTTCGGCGTGAAGGAGGTGGCCGAGTAAATGAGCTTCCTCACCCGAGTCCGCTACATGCGGTACGCACGGCAGTACGTGATCTTCGCCGTGGTCACCATCCTGATCGCTCTGGGCGCCCTGCTCTTCCGGGGGCTCAACCTGGGTATTGACTTCACTGGCGGCCTGCTGCTGGACATCCAGTTCGAGAAGACCGTGACCATGGAGCAGGTGCGCGGCGCCGTCTCGCAGGCGCTGGGCATGGATGCGCAGATCCAGCAGGTGGAGGTCAAGGGCGGCGATAACCCCGAGGCCACGGAGTACCTGATGCGTACCCCCGTGCTCACCGACGAGCAGAAGGCGCAGCTGTTCGCAGGCCTGACGCAGCTGTCCCCCTACGAACTGGTCGGGGAAGATGCGGTTTCGGCTACGGTCTCCAGCGAGCTCACGCGCAACGCCCTGCTGGCCATCGCCATCGCCCTGGTCCTGCAGGTGATCTACATCTCCATCCGGTTCGAGTTCCGGATGGGCGTCACCGCCGTGGTGGCGCTGGTGCACGACATGATCATCACCCTGGGGGTGGTGGCGCTCACCCAGGTGGAGATCAGCTCCAACTTCGTGGCCGCGGCGCTGACGGTCCTGGGCTACTCGATGAACGATACCGTGGTGGTGTTGGACCGCCTGCGGGAAAACCTGCACAGCCGGCGGAAGGACGAGTCCTTCGAGGAGATGTGCAGCCGGTCGATCCAGGAGGTCGTGACCCGCTCGATTTACACCGGCGTGTCCGTGATCATGATGCTGGTGGCGATGATCGTCCTGGGCGGCTCGACCATCCTCGACCTCTCCGTCACCATGCTGGTGGGCACCCTTGCCGGCACGTACTCCTCCATCGTCGTCGCGGCGGCGCTCTGGTTCCTGTGGGAGCGCAACCACCAGGGCGGCCGGCATCCGAGCCCGGCGAAGGCCCGTCCGGCGAAGGCGTGATCCTGGCATACCGTTCGCATTCACGGCACCCCGCCTTGTGCGGGGTGCTTTCGTTATGGAAGTGGGGAAGAAGGCGGCTTTGGCCCCGGCAACGCGGGAGCGCCCCTCGGAGGGGCGCCGCCCTGCAGCTCTCCCCTGCGGGGCGATCTGTGTCGAGAGCGGCGGCCCGGGCGGGGCGATTCATGTCGCACTCGGGAATCGCCTCCCTGTCGAGAAATAAACCGGCAGCATCGACAAGGGCCGAGCGAGTTTCTTGCCAGGGTTTGGTTACACTAGGCGTAACCGCTGCGATCCTTCGGGGGGTATTCCATGGAATCAGTACTCGGCTTGGTGCGACATCCCGGAAACGACGCCCTTTTCCGTGCCGTGGAGATGTCCCTGCTCTCGACCCTGGCCGGCCGGCCGCTGCACATCCACGCCGAGGGGCTCAGGGGAACCGGCAAGACGACGATCATGCGGCGCGTGCGCCGGGTGCTGCCGCGGATCCGCCGCATCAAGGGTTGCCTCTACAACTGTGACCCCGCTGCCCCGCACTGCCCGCATCACCGGGGGCTCAGCCCGGCCGCCATCGCCGAACTGGGCGAGGAGCGGGTTCCCATGCCCTTCCTGGAGATCTCCCACGCCGCCAAAATCGGAACGGTGGTGGGTTCCATAGACCTGACCCGGCTCGTCCGGGCCACAGAGCCCGAGGCGGCGCTCCTGCCCGGCACGATTCCCCAGGCGCACAGAGGCATCATCTTCGTAGACGAGATCAACCGGCTCGCCGAGACCTCGCCCGAACTGGCCGACGTGTTGCTGGACGTGATGGGTACGAAGCCCGGCAGGGTGCAGATCGAAGAGACGGGCCTGCCGCCGGTGGAGCTGCCCGTACAGGTCACCGTCTGGGCGGCCTCCAACCCGGACGAGGACCCCGGCCCGCTGGAGGAGATCCGGCGGCAGCTCAGCGACCGCTTCGACCTCGTCATCTACACCGACCGGCCCGGCGACCCGGCGGTGGTGGAGCAGATCCTCGCGGCAGCGGAGGTCGAGGGAACGACGCCGCCGGGCATCGCCGAGACGCAGGCCGAGCTGTGGCGGACCCGCCTGGCCCTCCGCCTGGCCGATCTGCACAAGGTGCAGGTGCCGCCGCTGCTGCGCCGGGAAGTAGCTTCGCTGTACAGCAAGTTCGACCTGGAGTCTCTGCGGGCGGTGCAGGCGATGCAGAGCTGCATGCGGCTCATGGCCTGCTTGGAGAACCGCACCGAGGTCCAGCTGGCAGACTTGCTGCGGGTGGCACCGCTGGCACTGCGCCATCGAGTCGACCCGGAGACCCTGAAGCGCATCACCAGCCATCTCGCCGCCCTCCAGGAATCGGCGCCCGCTCCCGGTGCTCACACCCCACCGGTGACACCTGTTGCTGCCGCCCGCCAGCGCCTGACCGGCGTCTCGCTGGGCGGGCTGCTGGCGGGGGCCCAGTCGGAACCTGGGCCGACCGCACCCGGACAACCGGGAGCCGCGAACGCGACCCGCACGGCCGGCGCCAGCGCAGGCCCGGCCGGGCAGGGCAGCCACTCCTGCGCCGAGGACCGCCCCGGCGGTGCGGCGGGCGCGCGTGCCCCGGGAGCGGTCGGGGAGGTGACCGGCCCGGGCACTCCGCAGGGGCAGCGTTTCGGCGGCGAAGGCCCCGCCGCGGGGGACGACTGCCGCGGGGGCGACAGTCGGCGCGGCGGTGGGGAGAGACCTGCAGGCGGCCCGTCGTGGTTTCACCGGGTGCTGTCGCAACTGGGGATCGGCCGCTCGCTGGCCGACCCGGCCCGCCTGCCGCCCCAGGCGCCGCCCCATCCGGCCAGGCCGATTACTGCTCTCACGCCGGACGAGTGGGTCCGTACCGAAGAGGAGCTGGGGCACCCATGAGGCCCTCGGGGCGTCGGCCCGCACCCCGGAACTGGGACCAGAAGCTTCGCCTCGCCCTGGCCGGCGGCCGGGGGGTGCGACTGGGCGAGGCCGCTGTGGTCAGCCGGCGGCTGCACGTGGTCGAGTACTGTGACCCGGCCCGGGTCGTGATCCTCACCGACGTGGACTTCGGGCAAGCGGCCTACGGCCTGGCGGAGGCCGGGCAAGTCGTGCACATCGACGTGTTCCACAGCGTGGCCAGCGTGGACCACAGAGCCGTGGCGGCGGCGGTCCGCAAGGTACTGGACGGGCTGCCCGCCCCGCCGGGATGCCCTCCGGGCAGGCGGCTTGTGGACTTCTTCGACCTGGGCACTGCCACCGGCGGGGGACGGCTGACCAGCAGCCTGGACCGCATGCGCAATCCATCGGCCATGGCGGCCCACCAGAACCACGTCCATCTGGCCGGGCTGCTGCCCGACGAGGACCTGGCCCTGGCGTGGCGGGTCGTCTGCGCGGTGGAAGAAGCGATCATGGCCATGGGAGTGCAGCTCAGGCGCATCGAGCGGCTGGCCCACCGGCGCGGCGGCCGCGCCGGCGACGACCCGGATCTGGGCCGCTACTATGGCGACAATCTCGACTCCTACATCAGCCAGGTTCGCCGGCCCGTCGCACCTGTCCGGGGGCTGTATGGCGGCGGCCTGTCTGAGTCCGCGCCGGGAACGGTTTCCGGCACAGCCTCACCGCCCGGGGCGGGGGAGCAGACGCACGTCGCGACGCAGCGCAGCGTCAGTGGGCCCCGGGGTGACGATCCGCTCCTCAACGCGGCAGGGGGCCGTCGGGAAGCCACGGGCGCTGAGTATGACAACGCCGCGAGAGGGCACGGCGAAGGAGAGCGCGGCGAGTTCTGCGATGTTGTCGGGGAACGTGGACAAACCGAGCCCGACGGGTGCTTCAGCGCGGCCGGGGACTGGGAAGGGGTGGGCAGCGGCGAACGCCACGGTTCTCCGGGCGGACAGGGTGGCGAGAGCGACGGCGCAGCCGGGAGCCCGGGCGAGAGCGCAGGCCGCGGTTTCGCCCAAGAGGCGGCAGCACTTCGCGACTCCGCACTGCGCCGGCGTCCGGCGCTGCTGGATGCCGCTGCCACCCGGGATGTGGTCCCACCCGGGGATGCCTCGTCTGCAGGCGACAGCCTCCGAGGCGGTTCGGTCCGGCAGGCCCCCGCCTTCCGGGGAAGGGCGGCGCTCCCGGACCTGCCCGTCCGGGACGGGACGTTCGGGCCCCCGGGATCCGGGGGATACCCGCTGCCCGAGGCCCCGCACATGCAGCAGGCGCTGGAGCTTTCCCGCCAACTGGGATCGCCGGACGAACTGAAGCGGGTGCTCGAGGATCTGGCCCGGGAGCAGGGCTGGGCCGCGCTCTATCAGGGCGGCGGCAACCAGGCGCCCTTTATGCTGCGGCAACTGGAGGAGGCCGGGCTGGTGCGCCGGGAGGTGCGGGGTATGCGGCTGACCCCCGAGGGCAAGGAACTCCTGGCCTTTCTGCGCTGCCACCTGCGGGACGTGAAGCTCCGGTTTCGCAAACTCATCCGGCGCATTCCCGGTCGCAGACTGCCCACCCGCGGCGTGCGGCGACCCGGCCGGGGTGCGCCCTCCCCCGACGTGCGCTACGGGCTGGTGCGCGGGACGGCCCCCGCACAGCCCGGCGCCTGGCTGAACGACGTCGCCGTGCCGGAGACCATCATGACGGCGATTCGCCGCACCTGGCTGGAACGGGTGGGCCACCGCCCGGGCCTGGCGGCAGCGCCGGGGGGAGGGACGGAGCCGGAGGCCGCGATCCGGTTGCGGCTCGACCGCAGGGACATCCACGTGCACCTGCGGGCAGCAGAACACCAGCTGCACATCTGCCTCCTCATCGACGCCAGCGCGTCCATGGCCGGGCGGCGCATCCTGGCGGCGAAGCACCTGGCCCGGCACCTCCTGGTCTCGACCCGCGACCGCATCGCCGTCATCGCCTTCCAGGAGCGGGACGTACGGGTCTACGTGCCCTTCACCCGCGACTACGGCACGGTGGAGGAGGGCCTCTCGCGCATCCAGCCCCTGGGCCTTACCCCGCTCGCCCACGGGCTTGTCCGGTCGATGGAGCTCATCCACAGTTCCCGGGTGCGCCGCCCGCTGCTGCTCTTGATCACCGATGGCATTCCCACGGTCCCGCACTGGACTGCGGACCCGCTCGCCGACGCCCTCGAGGCCGCACGACTGTTGCGGGCAGCGCGGATCCCCTTCGGCTGCATCGGCCTGCAGCCGTCCCGCCGCTACCTGGAGCACCTCACGCGGGAGGCGGGCGGCACACTGCACGTGGTGGACGAGCTTTCCGCAGAATCGCTGATCAGCATCGCCCATCAGGAGCGAATGAAGCTGGCGCCGCGCACGCGCTGAGTGGCGGCCTGGCGGAGTCGCCCGAGGCGGCGCAGTAAGCTTGGCGCGGGGTCACCGGGCGTGGGGACGCCCGCCGCCGCGCCCGCCGAACGGGGGGCCCACGGGAAATTCGGGTCGATGGCAGGGATTGAACAGCCGCGGCTCGAACACATTAAGGTCATTTGATCATCCCGGCCCCCCGCCAGCGACCCTGCTGCCGGGGGGCAGCAGGTTGTCGGGGAGTGAGCGGGGTTGGCGCGACCGTACCGACCGAAGCGCTGGCGGCCGGTCCTGGCGGATCCGGCGGATTGCTACCTGCTCTCGACGCAGCTCTCCCTCTCGCCGGTCACCGCTCAGGTGCTGGTCAACCGGGGGCTGCGGACGCCGGAGCAGGCCCACGAGTTCCTTACGGCCGGGCGGAGCCAGATCCTCGATCCTTTCCGGCTCAAGGGCATGAGGGAGGCCGTCGACCTGATCCGGGCGCGGCTGGCGCAGGGCGGGCCCATCATGGTCTACGGGGACTACGACGCCGACGGGGTGACCGCCACGGCCGTCCTGGTCATCGCGCTCCGGTCGCTGGGAGCGCAGGTGGAGTACTATATCCCCGACCGGTTCAGCGAGGGTTACGGGCTCAACGCGGACGCCCTCAAGGCGATCCGGGACCGCGGCCACGACTTCGTGGTGACGGTGGACACGGGAATCTCGGCCGTCGCCGAGGCCCGGCTGGCCCGGGAGATCGGGCTCACCCTGGTGGTCACCGACCACCACGAGCCGGGGCCGGTGCTGCCGGAAGTACCGGCGCTGATCAACCCGCGGCGGCCGGACTGCACGTACCCCTTCAAGGGTCTGGCGGGGTCCGGCGTGGCGTTCAAGCTGGCCCTCGCCCTGGAGGGCCCGGGCGTATGGGACCTGCTGGACATCGTGACGGTGGGCACCGTCGCCGACCTGATGCCCCTGGTGGGCGAGAACCGGGCCATCGTGCGGGAGGGGCTCGCAAGGCTCGGCGAGACGCGCCGCCCCGGCCTCAGGGCCCTGATGGAGGTGGCGGGGGTGAAGCCGCCCGTTACCGCCGGGCACGTGGGCTTCGCCCTGGGGCCCCGCATCAACGCCCTGGGCCGCATGAGCACGGCGGCGGAGGCGGTGGAGCTTCTGCTCACCGACGACCCCCGCCGGGCGCTGGAACTGGCGCGCCGGCTGGATGCGGAGAACCGCGCCCGGCAGGAGACCGAGGCGGCGATCCTGCAGGAGGCCCTGGCGCAGGCGGCCGCCCTGCCGCCCGAGGAGCGGGAGTGGGCGGTGGTGCTGGCCGGCGAGGGCTGGCATCAGGGCGTGGTGGGCATCTGTGCCTCCCGGGTGCTCGAGGTCTACCACCGGCCGACGATTCTCCTCTCCGTGAACGGCGACGAGGCCAAGGGCTCCGCACGCTCCATTCCGGGCTTCCACATGCAGCGGGCGCTCCTGCAGATGGCCGACCTCTTCACCAAGTTCGGCGGCCACGCAGCCGCGGCGGGCATGTCGATGCGCAGCGCCGCACAGGTGGGGGAGCTGCGCCGGCGCATGAACCAGTTGGCGTCGGAGTGGCTGCGGCCGGAGGACCTGGTTCCGGAGCAGCAGGTGGACGCCTTCGTGCCGCTCTCGCTGGTGGACGAGCGGCTGATCCAGGAGCTCGCGGGCCTGGAGCCGTATGGCATCGGCAACCCGGCGCCTGTGCTGGCCACGGACGGGCTGGAGGTAGTGGAGAGCCGCCCGATCGGCCGGGAGCAGCAACACCTGAAGCTCTACCTGCGCACCGGGGACGGCGCGGCCCCGGTGGAGGCCGTGGGCTGGAACATGGCCCAGGTGGCGCCCGAGCGGGGCCGGCGGGTGGCGGTGGCCTACCAGCCCGAGATCAACACGTATATGGGCCGCAGCCGGGTGCAGCTGGTGCTGAAGGACCTGAAGCCGGCCGGAGACGGCAGGCCCTTCCGGCTCAGGGAGGAGCACTGCCTGGCCTGGGACCCCCTGGCGGGCGTGGCGCCCGAGGCCGGCAGGATGGCCGGTGGGGAGGGGCCGCTCCGACCGGGCACGGTGATCGACGGCCGGGACGGGCGGCTGACGGAACTGCTGGCGGCAGTGGCGGCGCAGGCCGGCGAGGTGGCGGCCGCCGCACTTCCCGGCGGTACAGGGGCGGTTCCGGATAGCGCCGCCATGGCCGAGGAGGCGGCAGACCCCCGGCTGACTTACCTCTCGGCCCTCTGCCAGAGCGCAGGTGCCCGGGTGCTGGTGCTCACCTCCAGCCCCTGGGCGGCGCTGGCGCTGGCGGAGCGGCTGGACCGGGAGATGCCCGACCTGCGCCGGGGGCTGGCGCTCTGGCTGCCGGGCGAGCCCGAGCCGGAGGCGGCCCGCCTCGTGGTGGCGGCTCACGGCCAGGGCGCGCACGGGCCGTTCACCGACGTGGTGCTCTTCCACCCGCCGTACGGGCCGGTCCGCTATCCGGCGGAGCGGCTGCACCTGCTCTGGCAGGAGGAGGACTGGCCGGTGGCGGAGGCGACGCTGGGGTGGCCCTATCCGGACCGCGACGTCCTGGTGCACCTCTTCCGGTTGCTCCGGAGTGGGCATGCTACCCCGGAGGAGCTGGCCCTGCGGCTCGGGGAGGTCCCCGGCCCCTGGAACCGGCTTCGGTTTGAGAGCGGCATGGCGATCTTTGCGGAGGTCGGGCTCGTGGACGCCAGCGGGCAGCTCGTGGCCGCGGACGGGGTCCGGTTCGACCTGACGTCCAGCCAGCGGTACCGGCGGGGCCAGGAGGCCCGCGCGGCGCTGGCGCGGCGCAGCACGGGAAGGTTGGCCTGAGGCGATTGGAGCAATATAATGAGATGTGAGGGGGCCAAAATTCATGGATTTCAAGGCGAAGATTCGCACCGTTGAGGACTTCCCGAAGCCTGGAATCTCGTTCAAGGACATCACGACGCTGCTCAAGGACCGCGAGGCGTTCCACGCAGCCATCGAGGCGCTGGCGAGCTACTTCGAGCCCTTGGGGGTGGACATGGTCACCGGTCCGGAGGCGCGGGGCTACATCTTTGCGTCTGCGCTGGCCTATCGCCTGAACGCCGGGTTCGTGCCCGTGCGCAAGCCAGGCAAGCTCCCGTGGAAAACGCGGGGGATTTCGTATCAACTGGAGTACGGTGAGGATAGGCTGGAGGTACACGAGGACGCGTTCGTGCCCGGGCAGAAGGTGTTGGTGGTCGACGACCTTCTGGCCACGGGCGGTACGCTGCGCGCAACCGTCGACCTGGTCGAGTCGCTGGGCGCCCAGGTCGTGGGGGTCGCCGTCCTGATCGAGCTCAGCGAGCTCGGGGGCAGGAAGCGGCTCGAGGGTCACGAAGTCTTCTCGCTGATTCAGTTCTGAGACGCTGGCCGCAGGGAGGGGGGGTGACAGCCGTGATTGAGGTGCAGCCACTGCTCGACAAGGTGCGCGAGTACAACCCCAGCGCGGATGTCGCCCTGATTCAGAGGGCCTTCGAGTTTGCCGCCAAGGCGCACGAGGGGCAGACTCGCCGGTCCGGTGAGCCCTACATCACCCACCCGCTGGCCGTTGCGGAAATCGTGGCGTCGCTGGAGCTGGACGAGGAATCGATCGCGGCCGCCCTTCTGCACGATGTGCTGGAGGACTGCGGCGTCACCTACGTGGAGTTGGAACAGCGGTTCGGCAAGGAGATCGCCTCGCTGGTCGACGGGGTCTCCAAACTGGACCGCCTCAACTTCACATCCCGGGATGAGGCGCAGGTCGAGAACCTGCGCAAGATGTTTCTGGCGATGGCCAGGGACCTCCGGGTCATCCTGATCAAGCTGGCCGACCGGCTCCACAACATGCGCACGCTGAAGCATCAGCCGACGGATGCCCAGGTGCGGATCGCCCAGGAGACGATGGACATCTACGCGCCCCTGGCCCACCGCCTCGGCCTGAGCGAGATCAAGTGGGAGCTGGAGGACCTTGCCTTCCGCGTGCTGGAGCCGGAGCGCTACCAGGAGATCACCTACCTGGTCGCCCGCAAGCGGGCCGAGCGGCAGGCCATCACGCAGGACCTGATGAACCAGCTGCGCGCGGTGCTGGAGCAGGAGGGCATCCACGCCGACATCTCCGGCCGGCCCAAGCATTTCTACTCCATCTACAAGAAGATGTATAAGCAGGGCAAGGACATCTCGCAGATCTACGACCTCATCGCGATCCGCGTGATCGTGGAGGAGGTCAAGGACTGCTACGCCGTCCTGGGCATCATCCACAGCCACTGGAAGCCCCTGCCCCTGCGGTTCAAGGACTATATCGCCACGCCCAAGCCGAACATGTACCAGTCGCTGCACACCACGGTGATTGGGCCGTACGGCGAGCCCTTCGAGATTCAGATCCGCACCCGCGAGATGCACCGGACCGCCGAGTTCGGCGTGGCGGCCCACTGGGTCTACAAGGAAGGCAAGACCGACAAGGAGTTCGACAAGAAACTACAGTGGCTGCGGTCGCTCCTGGAGTGGCACCAGGAGATTCGCGATGCCAAGGAGTTCGTCGAGTCGGTCAAGGTCGACATCTTCTCCGACCAGGTCTTCGTCTTCTCGCCCAAGGGGCACGTCTTCAGCCTTCCGGCGGGCGGCACGCCGCTGGACTTCGCCTTCGCCGTCCACTCCGACATCGGCTACCGCTGCGTGGGGGCGAAGGTGAACGGCAAGATCGCACCGCTCGACACGCCGCTCAAGAACGGCGACGTGGTGGAGATCCTGACCTCCAAACAGTCGCCCGGGCCCTCCATCGACTGGCTGAAGGTGGTGAAGACCGCCTCGGCCAAGAACAAGATCCGCCAGTTCTTCAAGCGCGAGCGCCGGGAGGAGAACCTCGCCCGGGGCAAGGAGATGCTCAAGGCCGAGGTCCAGAAGACCGGCATCGAGGCGCACGAGCTGATGCGGGACGACTGGCTGGCCGAGGTCTGCCGGCGGGTCAGCGTGAAGGATGTCGATGACCTCTACGTCGCCATCGGCATCGGGTCGCTGAACGCGGGCTCCGTGGTCTCACGGCTTCGGGAGATGTATGAGAAGGAGCGGCGGGCCCAGGAGCAGCCGAAGCCGCCCGTCGAGATCGAGAAGAAGGACTGGTCCGGCTACGGCAAGGCGTCCAACGGCATCCGGGTGAAGGGCGTCTCCAACCTGGTGGTGCGCCTCTCCCGGTGCTGCACGCCGGTGCCGGGCGATCCGATCATCGGCTACGTCACCCGCGGCCGGGGCGTGACCGTGCACCGGCTGGACTGCCCGAACATGGAAGACCTGGCCAAGGACCACGACCGGCTCATCGAGGTGGCCTGGGAGGAGAACTACCAGACCCCGAGGCCGGTGGAGGTGCAGGTGACGGCCCTGGACCGGTCTGGCCTGCTGGCCGACGTGGTCTCCATCATCGCCGATGCCCGCATCAACATGCTCTCCACCTCCAGCCGGGCGAACAAGTCGAAGATCGCCACGCTCGACCTCGTGCTGGAGATCAAGGACGCGCAGCAGTTGCAGTACGTGATGCAAAAGATCGCCAAGGTACGTGACGTGATGCACGTGGAGCGCGTGATCCACGAGCGGCGCGGCAAGCCCGCCCGGGCCAAGCAGGCGTGATGGGTTTGCCCGGATATCAGGCCACAGAACAACGCCGACGCAGAACGCGCCGGCGTCTTTCCATTTCTCGCCCCCGTCAAAGGGCGATCATCAGCCCGAAGAGGGCGGCCAGCATGCCGATGCCCAGGAGAGGACTGGTCTTCCAGGTGGTCGCGGTCAACAGCCGGTGTGCTCTCAGGGTGCGGAACGCGACCAGCGTGTAGGGCAGAACCACCAGCACCGCGGTGACTACGCCCGGGGTGTACATCCGGAGCAGGAGGGCCTGCCCCACATGCGTGATGGCGTTAACAAACAGGGTCAGTACTGTGGCGACAAAGAGGTTCATCCTCAGTCCAGGCTGACACGCTCTGGCTGCGAAGTAGGAGATCACCCCGTACACGATCGTGGCCAGGGCGACGACGAGGCCGAACTTCACCGGCTCATAGCCCATCGCGTCGACGATGGGTTCGAAAGGCGTGCCCGCGATCAGGAAGCGGTTCCGCTCCACCCAGGGCCGCGCCAGGAACACTTCCTCCAGATCGTGAACGAGGAAAACCAGCGGGCCCAGCCAGAAGAGGGTTCTCAGTGTCATCCCGTTCATCTGACCTCCATGACATTCCTGCGGAACAAGCACGGGTTTCCTTACGCGTGCCTCCCCCTGGGAAGGTAGCGCTTCTTTGCTGCTTCTACTGTCGCCACGGTGAAAGGAAGGAGCAAGTTTCCAAGGTCGGGCGGGGCGCCGCAGTGGGGCGTCAGGCCCGGGCGCGCCGCGCCAGGAGCCCTTCCGCGACGGCAGGGGGCAGAACCGCAAGCAGCAGTGCGAAGCCGGACAGCAGTCCGAAACCGAGCGCGCGGAACAGGAGCGCAAGAACCAGGATGACCAGTCCGGCGACGAGCCGCGCCTTCCGGCTCATCCGCACGGCGGCCACGCACTGGGCTGACACCGTCGCCAGGGCCAGGACGTAGAACGCGAGGCGTGCCCCGGTAAGGCTGCCGCGCAGGTCCGTAAGGAAGGCGAGCAGGGTGAGGCCCAGGAGCACGTAGGGCAGCGCGTACACCACAGCGGCGCCAGTTCCTGGACCGGCGGGTTCCGGCTCGGCCGCACTGCCCGCTGCGGTGCCGAACGCCACGGCCGGCGTGGGCTGCGCATCCGCCCGGCCGCGCGCGACCGTTTCCCTTGTCTGGGTGCTTGCGCGTTCGGTGTGCGCAGCGTCCTTCCGTGAACCCAGGGCGAGGGCGTCGCTGCTTGCACTGCCCGGGTTTCCCTGAACGGCACGGTCCAGCGTGGTGTGCGTGCGGTTCTCCTCCTGCAGGTACACCCGGGCCTGTTCCACGGCCTGGGGCTGCGGGCGCCGCTGGGCCGTCCGGGCGTCCTCGGCGGGCGGTGCGCTGCTGTGGCTGCCGGGTTGTCTGGCGTCGCTGGCTCTGCGTTGCTCGCTGGCTGTAGGTGCCGCTGCCTTCTCCGGCGACAGCCCCTGTGCCGCCGTGATCCGGTGTTCCTGCGTCAGCGGCCGCTCCTGGCTCGCCGGTTGCGGGGTCTCCCGCCGAATCTGCTCCGCCTCGAGGCGCAGGCGGTAGAGGGTGCGGCCCTGCGGGTCCTCCAGGCGGAGGCCCCGGTGTTTCTGCAGGTCGCCCGTGCCGTACTCCGCCGCGAAGGCCTCGTAGGAGCGGGCCATCTCCTCACGAAGAACTCTGGTCACGTAGACGAGCGCGAAGGCCTCCAACTGCCTCTGATCTACGGTTTCGGTTAAGGTCTCAGCGGGCGCACCGCCGCGCTCGGCCATCTCGGAGAGAACCTGGCGGTCTTGCAGCAACTCGTTCACGGACTGCATGAACTTGGGCTGCTGCGCCATGTCCCGCGTGAGCGCCGGTTCCATCTCGCGCATGATACCGCCCCCTCGTCACTTCGCCTCGGTGCCGGCCTGACGCCGTCTGCACTGCCAAATGCCATCCCTTTGCCACGATGAGCGGCATGATCGCGCCCCGCGAGGCCCCGGTCCCCGGAGCAGGGCTGCAGGGACGGACAACGACCGGATCCGGTGGCGGCCGCGGTGCTGCTGGGCGACGGGCCAATGGATCTATTTCCGAAGGGCCTGCCGGGTGCGCAGAATCACATCGATCACGACAAGGGGTTAGACGAAGAAGACTACCATGAAAACCGCGGCGCGCCAGGAGCCAATTACAAGCGGCAGTGCAGAGCCAGCAAGCCACGCCAGGATTCAGTACAACCGGTCCTTCGGATCGTCCTTGGACATTGCGACGAAGTGGGCAACGAAGGTGACGATGGCGGAGATCCAGGCCACCGGAAAGAGCCAGCGAACATTCAGACCGAAGTCCTTAGCGACAAGAAAGAGGGTGCACGTAAGGAAAAGGAGCCAGTTGGCCACCCTGTGTGGCACGACCGTGATCCTTTCCACTCTGCAATCCCGTGACCGCGCAAACGTCGAGCTCAGCCACAGTCCGCACTGATCTTCCTATGGCCACCTTGCGACAGGGTCGTTCCGTTCTCTGGGAACCGCGCACATGGCCACGTGTTCCGGTTCGACTCGCGGGCCGTCGGGCGCCGCCCAACTCGGCCATCAGCAGCCCATCCACCGCTTTCATGAAACCGCTGGCAGGCGGCATTGCACGTCCCATGGCGGGCTCTGCATCGCACATCACGCGATCCCCTTCCAAGGCAGATGTTCCCCCGCCGACTGCTCGATGAGGAAGTATAACAAACGACTATAAAACTCATACAACGCGCGTGCCAGATCGCCTTAGTGCTTTTCGCTTAGTACTATATTCTCTATATATTCTCGCTGGTCCTCTTGCCCGGCCTCGCGCTCCGCCCGGCTGCAGGAAATCCCCGCCCGTGCCCGGGCCTGGCCGGTACCGCTGCAGCATGTGATGGTATTCTTCCCCCAGGCGCCACCGCCGCCGGTGTGGTCGCCGTCATCCCACCGTGCGCGGCCCCGTCGGGGGCTCCAAGTGCGGCATCGGCCCTGCCCAATACTTACCCTCCATGCAGGTGGCCCCGCCTGGTTGTCGAAGAGACTGTGTATCCAAATACGGGAAGGAGAAGTGCCCGATGCGTCTACGCCGAAGCGAGGTCCCGGTCGAGCAGACCTGGAACCTGAGTGACTTGTTTGCGACCCGTTCCGACTGGGAAGCCGAGGGCAAGGCCCTGGAGGCGGACCTGCAGACTGTCACACAGTACAAGGGGCGCCTCGCGGAGGGGCCGGCCACCCTGGCGGCGGCCCTGCGGGCGTTCGAGGCGCTCTTGGAGCGATACTTGCGCTGGGCGTGCTACGCCGAGCTGCAGCTGGCCGCGGACGGCTCCGACCCCCAGAACCAGGGGATGGCCGCCACCGCGGCGGCCCTCGGTGCACGGAGCGCCGCCGCTACGGCTTTCCTGAAGTCCGAGATCCTGGCGCTGCCCGAGGGGCAGGTGGAGGCCTGGATGGCCGCCGATTCCGACCTGGCGGTCTACCGGCCCTACCTGGAGCAGATCCTGATCGAGCGCCCGTACAGGTTGCACCCCGAGACCGAGGAGGCCCTGGCCGCACTGGGTGAGGTCACGGGCGCGCCCTACATGATCTACGAGCGGGCCCGCGCCGCCGACATGACCTTTGCGCCCATTACCACGCCCGACGGCCAGACCCGGCCGGTCTCGTTCCCCGTGTACGAGGACGAGCTGGAACTCTCGGCGGACACCGCCGTCCGGCGTGCCGCTTTCGACTCCTTCGCCCGGGGCCTGGCCGCCTACCAGAATACCCTGGCCGCCACTTTCGCCACCGAGGTGAAGAAGAACGTCGTGATTGCCCGGCTGCGGGGCTACGAGTCCGCCACGCACATGCTGCTGGCGCCGCACCGCGTCGACCACGCCGTGTACCACAACCTCCTGGACGTGATCCAGTCCGAGCTGGCCCCCCACATGCGCCGGTACGCCCGGCTGCGCAAGCGGGTGCTCGGGCTGGACGAGATGCGCTACTGCGACATCGAGGCGCCGCTGGACCCCGAGTACAACCCGACCGTCACGTTCGAAGAGGCCGGCCGGCTGGTGCTGGAGGCCCTTTCGGTGCTGGGGCCGGAGTACCGGGAGATTGTCCGGACGGCCCTGGAGAGTCGCTGGATCGACTGGGCCGACAACGTGGGCAAGCAGGCCGGCGCGTTCTGCACCTCGCCCTATGGGGCCCACTCGTACATCCTCCTCACGTTCACCGGCCAGATGCGCTCGGTCTTCACCCTTGCCCACGAACTGGGCCACGCCGGTCACTTCGAACTGGCGGGGCGCCACCAGCGGCTGCTGAACGTGGAGCCCACCCTGTTCTTTGTCGAAGCGCCCTCCACCACCAACGAGCTGCTGTTGGCGAACCATCTGCTCCGGAAAACCGACGACGTCCGGATGCGCCGGTGGGTCATCATGCAGCTGCTCATGACCTACCATCACAACTTCGTGCGCCACCTGCTGGAGGCGGAGCTGCAGCGGCGGATCTACCGCCTGGCGGAGCAGGGCACCCCGATCACCGCCCAGCTGCTCTCGGAGACGAAGGGGGCCATCCTGGAGCAGTTCTGGGGCGGCGAGGTCGTCATCGACGAGGGCGCCCGCCTCACCTGGATGCGCCAGCCCCACTACTACATGGGGCTCTATCCCTACACCTACTCCGCCGGCCTCACCTGCGGCACCGCCGTGGCGCAGCGGATCAAGGAGGAGGGGCGGCCGGCGGCGGAGCAGTGGCTGGAGGTCCTGAAGGCCGGCGGCAGCCGTCCGCCCATGGAGCTGATGGCCATGATGGGCATCGACATGACGAAGCCGGATCCCATCCGCAAGGCCGTCGCCTACGTGGGGTCGCTGATCGACGAACTGGAGGCATCGTTCTAGTCCCGGCGCCGTAAGAATGCCATCGTCGGGCGCCGCAACGGGGACCTGGCAGCCCGGTGGCTGGAGTCCGCACCGCGCACGCCCTGGGGCGCCAGGTCCCTGGCGCGGGTCTGGGTATCGCAGAACGACCCGATGACAAACTTGGGGACTAGACGAGCATATGCATGTAAGGGTTATACTATAGTGGTATTCCAAGCGATTGGAGGGTTTC
>NZ_JBFNEH010000004.1:0-119501 GCF_040797425.1 Symbiobacterium sp.
ATACGCCCTTTTAACACCACGAATGTCGAGTTGTTCGCGTGAAACTTGAGCTAGGCGCGCGGGCCGCCGCAAGGCGGTCCGCCTTTCTGTCACATAAGCAGCCGCCCGGCCGCATAGGATGGGACAGGTCCCCCGGGATGGGGGGTGCAGAGGAGGTCGGTCAGGGTGGAAGAGCGGACGTTCTATCGGGGGGAGGAGCGCACGCCGTACCGGGGGGACGAACGGGTGCCCGGGATGGGCGAGAGCGATGCCGGGGGTCACAGCCACTCGCTCACCATCGCCAACCGGGAACGGGTCCACATCACCGGCGTGATCGGCGTGGACAGCTTCGACGATGAGGAGGTCAACCTCGAGACGGAGATGGGCATGCTCACCATCCGCGGCGAGGAGCTGCAGATCAAGCAGCTGGACCTGGAAAAGGGGCAGTTCGCGGTGGAGGGCTACGTCAGCGCGCTGCAGTACGCCAGCCCGCGGCAGCGCAGCGTCCGGCAGACGCGCGGCCGGTCGTTCCTGGAGCGGCTGCTCCGGTAGCCGCCTTCACGGGGAAGAGGGTGGGGGGGCAGTCCGATGCTGCGGATGGAGCTCCAGTTCTATGCGCTGTTCGTCACGATCCTCAGCGGCGTTGGACTGGGCCTCCTGTTCGACCTGCTGCGCGCCGTGAGAGGGTTCCTGCGCCCCGGCCCCGTGCTGGCGGCCCTGGGAGACCTGGCCTACTGGGTGGCGGCAACCGCCATGCTGGGCGCAGGCCTGTTCCTCGGCAGCTGGGGGGAGTACCGCTTCTATGTGCTGGTCGGGCTGCTCGGCGGCCTGGGGCTCTATTACTGGCTCGCCAGCCCCACCGTGCTCTGGCTGGCCGACGGACTGCTGCGGGTTCTGGCGTGGCTGTTGCACCTCTTCTGGATGCTGGTCCTGCGGCTGCTCTGGTACCCCCTGGTGGCGGCTGTCCGGTTCCTGTACGCCGCCGGCCTGCGCATGGCCGCCTGGCTGGGTCGGCGGCTTGTCCGGCCGTACCGGTGGCTGCGGCTGCGCTACCTCCTTGCCAAGCGCCGCTGGCGGCGCGCGCTGCGCCGCTGGCTGCAAGGGCGTCACAATCCGCGCGATTTCTAACCGTTTCCGCACATTGGTGACGTTCCCCAGAAGGAGTTTCTCGCTGGTGGAAGAAGGTAATAAAAGCGTACACATCTTGTACACTAGTTGTACTCAGTTTGTACACAGCCTATCCACAGGTTGTGCGTAACTAGCCAGGGGCGGACGGGGCAGTGAACATCGAGATTCGAGGTGCTGAGCGGCTGAGCTTCCGGGAACGGCAGGTCGTCGTTCTCAAGGAGATGGGCTGGAGCAACGAGCAGGTCGCCAAGCGGCTCTCGCTCGCGGTGGGCACTGTCGCGACCCTGTACAACCGGGCCAAGAGCAAGGGCTATCAGGTGGTCATCGTCCTGCCCGGCGACACCCTCGGGCTGTTTGACAGCGCCGACACGGAGGAAGAAGCATGAGAGCTGCCCACACGCGACGCGGACAGGCGGTAAACGGCGCGCCCACGCCGGTGCGCCGCGCACGGGGAAACCCCCTGCGGCGGCACTGGCTGACGGGCGCGTTGGTGGCCGCGCTCGCGGGCTTGCTCTCGTTCGGCGGAATGCAGCTGTACCAGGCGCAGCTTGAGCTGAAGCAGGCCCTCGCCGTGCAGGCCCAGGTGGAGGCCGAACTCCGGGCCCTGCAGGAGAAGAACCGGCGGCTCTCCGAAACGCTGCAGCGGGTCACCAGCTTCGAGTCGATGGAGCTGAAAGCCAAACAACTGGGCTTCGTCTGGCCGGAGGAGCAGGTGTTCCAGACCGCACCGCCAGATCCGTACTGAGGTGGGAAATCAAAGCGGGCGCCGGAGCCTGGTGGACAGGCCGGCGCCCGTGCGGTTGAAGCGGTGGTTAGCGCGTGATATGATAGATTGGTGTAATCCTGCCCGAGTGGCGGAATGGCAGACGCACGGGACTTAAAATCCTGGGGCCGGATGGCCGTGCGGGTTCGAGTCCCGCCTCGGGCACCAGGTAATGGAAGGGCTGCGGGAAACATACCCCGCAGCCCTTCGACGTTGATGGGTTACTGCAGACATGCCGCGATCACCGGATCGAGAGGAAGGGATGTCAGGTCGGTGCTGACTCAACGAACCACGTACCCGTCATGCGCGGGGCGAGCGCTCGGGAGCGATCACGGAAGCGTGGGGGTGTGCCATGGTGGACCGGGAAGTGCTCGACGAAATGCGGACGGTGCTGTTTGAACTTCAAAGCCTTCTCCAGGCGGAGGGGCTCTACGCCGAATACGCCTACCTGTTCCGGCGCTGCTGGGAGCTGCTGGACCGCACCGGCACGGAAGCAACGGCCGCGCAGGCCCTGAAGGAGTACCTCCTGGGCATTCCCAATGCGCCGGGAACAGTTCATGACCTGGTGATCTGGCGGGAGTCCGCCGCGGAGCGGAAGCGGATGAACGAGCGACTTCACGCGCTCCGGGAGCGTCTGTTTGCGCTGGCGCGAAACCTTTGAAAAGGAGGGGGCCGAACGGCCGGACACGAGGGGTGATGAGGGGGCGCGGTGAAGCGGCTGCAAATGATAGACTATTTAACTCTTAGTATGGAGGGAAGTGAGACAAGAAAGTACCCACCCTCCTTTTTCCCTATAGTTGTTTCGACATGGATGCCTACGCGCACCCAATGGGCACCATCGGCGGATGGCTTACGAAATCGGGCAAGGGTAAGATTAATGTTGGCTATACGTAAACATCGAGCATTGATAGCGGTATGAGCCCAGGCGGTGCACAAAGGGGGTGGCGTGCATGCGCATCCGGCTCTACGGCCTTCTGCGTGATGCGGCGGAGCGACAGACCGCCCTGGAGATGGACGTGTGCGAAGGGGAAACCGTCGGCAGCCTGATCGATCGGCTGGTGGCGAAGTACCCGCGCATGCGTCCGCTTTTGTTTGAGCGGCCGGGCGTTCTGTACCGGCACGTGATGATCGTGCGGAACGGCCGCGACGTCCGTGACGGCGAGGGCCTGGCCACACCCGTCCTCCCTGACGACGAGATGGCCATCTTCCCGCCCAGCGCCGGAGGCTAGGCCAAAGGACCGGCTGCGGCCCGCCGGTCATCGTGAAGCCTTAACTGTGAAGCCCCGCATCCACGGTGGGGTTTCGTGTTCCAAAGCACATATAGGGGGTGGAAAGTGATGGCCAAGATGCTCCTGATCACACCGGACATCTGTACTGGCTGTCACTCCTGCGAGATCGCATGCTCGCAGGAGCACGAAGGGTACTACGTACCCTCCAAATCCCGGGTGACGGTGTACACCTGGGAGGATGAGCTGGTCTCGGTTCCGATGATGTGCGTCCAGTGCGAGGACGCCTTCTGCATGAAGGCCTGCCCCGTGGGCGCCATCAGCAAGCACCCCGACACGGGCGCCATGATCGTCGACCACGGCAAGTGCATCCGCTGCAAGATGTGCATGCAGGCCTGCCCCTTCGGCGGCACCTCCTTCGACCCCGTGGAGAGCCGCATCCTGAAGTGCGACCTGTGCGGCGGCGATCCGGAGTGCGTGAAGTACTGCCCGAGCGGCGCACTCAAGTACGTGGACGCGAGCCGGGCGACGATGGAGCGCAAGCGGGCGTACGCCGCCCGACTCAAGGCTGCAGTGGGGGTGAAGTAAGAGATGTTTGCCTACAAGGGTAAGATTCTGCGGGTCGATCTGACCTCCGGCACGATCAAGACCGAGTACATCGAGCCCAAGGTGGCGCGCCAGTACATCGGCTGCCGCGGCATGGGCACCTATTACTGGATGAAGGAATGCGACCCCACCGTCGATCCGCTGAGCCCCGAGAACAAGCTGCTCTTCTTCACCGGCCCGCTGACCGGTACCGCGGCCCCCGCCTCCGGCCGTTACAACGTCATCACCAAGAGCCCGCTCACCGGTGCGATCGCAGCCTCCAACTCCGGCGGCTACTGGGGTCCGGAGCTGAAGTTCGCCGGCTGGGACGGCATCATCTTCGAGGGCAAGGCCGAGAAGCCGGTCTATCTCTGGATCGAGGACGACCACGTGGAGCTGCGCTCCGCCGAGCACCTCTGGGGCAAGACCGTGTTCGAGACCACGGACGCCATCAAGGAGGAGACTGACCCGGACGTCCGCGTCACCTGCATCGGCCCGGCCGGTGAGAAACTGGCCCTGCTGGCCGTGATCGTCAACGACTACAACCGGGCGGCCGGCCGCAGCGGCGTCGGCGCCGTGATGGGGTCCAAGAACCTGAAGGCCATCGCCGTGCGCGGCCACGGCGGCGTCGAGGTGGCCGATCCCGAGAGCTTCAAGAGCTTCGCCGAGCGCGACCGCAGCCTGATGAAGAATGACCCCGTGGCCGGCAATGGTCTGCCGACCTACGGCACCATGATCCTGGTGAACATCCTGAACGAGCTCGGCGGCCTGCCCACCCACAACTGGCGCGACTCCGGCCAGTGGTCCAAGGCCGACCTCACCAGCGGCGAGACGCTGGCCGAGAAGTACCTCGTGCGGAACAAGGGGTGCTTCGGCTGCAACATCGACTGCGGCCGCGTGACCAAGATCCCCGAGGGCCCGTTCAAGAGCTTCGGCGAGGGGCCGGAGTACGAGGCCGGCTGGTCGTACGGCGCCGACTGCGGCGTGAGCGACCTCGGCGCCATCTGCAAGGCCAGCTTCCTCTGTAACGAGCTCGGCCTCGACCCGATCTCGGTGGGCTCCACCATCGCCTGTGCGATGGAGCTGTACGAGAACGGCTACATCACCATCAAGGAGACCGGCATCCCGCTGAACTTCGGCAACGCCGAGGCGATCGTCGAGCTCACCCGGATGATCGGCTATCGCGAAGGCTTCGGCGACCTGGCCTCCGAGGGCTCCTACCGGCTGGCCAGCCGCTATGGCCATCCTGAGCTGTCAATGTCCGTGAAGAAGCAGGAGATGCCGGCCTACGATGGCCGCGCGATTCAGGGCATCGGCCTCAACTACGCCACTTCGAACCGCGGCGGCTGCCACGTGCGCGGCTACACCATCTCGCCCGAGGTGCTGGGCGTGCCCGAGAAGCTCGACCCGCAGTCCATCGACGAGAAGCCGCAGTGGGTGAAGACCTTCCAGGATCTCACCGCCGCCGTGGACTCCGCCGGCATCTGCCTCTTCACCACCTTCGCCTTCGGCGCGCCGCAGATTACGGATGAACTGCGGGCGGCCACGGGCTTCGACTACACCGTGGAAGAGGTCATGAAGGCCGGCGAGCGCATCTGGAACCTGGAGCGGCAGTTCAACCTGAAGGCCGGGTTCACCAAGAAGGACGATACGCTGCCGCCGCGGCTTCTGAAGGAGCCCATCAAGTTCGGTCCGATGAAGGGCAAGATCAGCCGGCTGGAGGAGATGCTGCCCAAGTACTACGAGGCGCGCGGCTGGGACAAGGAAGGCAGGCCTACGAAGGATAAGCTGGCCGAGCTCGACCTGGTCGAGTTCGCCTGAGGCTGTCTGATCTAGCCGCCCTGTGGGCGGAGCCGTTTCCCGGCTCCGCCCACCACATTCGCGGGAGGGATCCCCGATGCTGCTCTTACTGCTCATGGTGCCGCTGGCCGCCGCGCTGGCCTGCGCCTGCACAGACGGGCGCAGGGCAGACTGGCTGGCTTCGGCCGCTATGGTCGTAACCGCTGTGCTCACCCTGGCCTCTGCACCCTGGGGCGGCAAGGTCGCGGCGAGCGCCCTCACCTGGAGCCCGCTTCCCGGCATGACCTTCGGGCTCCGGCTCGACGGGCTCGGCAGCCTCCTGGCGCTGGTGGTCAGCCTCGTGGGCCTCTGCATCGTCGTCTACTCCGCGGACTATTTCAGCCTGCGGAACCGGGAGCACCCCGAGGAGGAAGGCAAGGGCCGGTACTACTTCTTCTTCCTGGTCTTTGTCACGGCGATGCTGGGCATGGCGATGGCGCCGGACTTCTTTCAGATCTTCCTGTTCTGGGAGCTGACCACGGTCTGCAGCTGGGCCCTGATCTCGCACTACGGCTCGTCCGAGTCCATCCGCTCGGGCCTGAAGGCCATGGCGGTGACCCAGTTCGCCAGCCTCTTCTTCATCGGCGGGCTGGTGCTGCTCTACGTGCAGACGGGCTCCTTCGGCTTTGACGCCGTGGCTCGGATGACCCCGGGCGGCCGGGCGGCCTTCGCCATGCTGCTGCTGGTCGCCGCCTGGGGCAAGGCGGCGCAGGTGCCCTTCTTCACGTGGCTCCCCTCGGCCATGGTGGCGCCCACGCCGGCGTCGGCCTTCCTGCATGCAGCGGCCATGGTGAAGGCCGGCATCTTCCTGGCTGCCCGTTGCCTCGTCTCCACGGGGGCCTTCAGCGGCTGGGTCGCCGCGGTGATCACCGTGGCCGCCCTCATCACGCTCTACGTGGGCCTGGCCGGCTACTTCTACGCCGACGACCTGAAGCGGCTGCTCGCCTTCTCCACCATCGCCAACCTGGCCCTGATGCTGGTGGGCATCGGCCTCGGGGCCATGGGCAGCACGGCCGGGCTGGAGGGCGGGCTTCTTCACCTCTGGAGCCACTCCTTCACGAAGACGCTACTCTTCCTCTGCGTCGGCGCCATCTCCTGGTCCACCGGCGTGCGGGCCATCTCGCAACTGCGGGGCCTCGCCCGGACGATGCCCCTGACCGCGGCCGGCTTCCTGCTGGGGGCGCTGGCGATCAGCGGCCTGCCCCCCTTCGGGGTCTTCTGGTCCAAGCTGCTCATCCTGCGAGCTGCCCTCGCGGTGGGCGGGGCCTGGGGCTGGTCGACGGCGGCGCTGGTGGTGGTGGAGAGCGCGTTCTCACTGGCCTGGTTCCTCTGGGTCGCCCACCTGGTCCTCTTTGGCGAGAGCAGCGAGCGGGCCCGGTCCGGGCGCGATCCCTCCCCCGTGATGCAGACGGTGCTCGCCGCGCTCATGGGCCTGGCCCTCGCGGCGCCCTACCTGGGCATGCCGCTCATTCACTGGATCGCAGGGGGGGTGGCGTAGATGGCGGTGACGATGCTTCCCGGTCTCGTGGTGGGCGTGCTGTTGGCCGGTGCCCTGCTCTGCGCCCTCCTGCCCGCGGGTGCGCGGGCGGTGTCCCGGACCGGACTGGCGGCGGGGATCGTCGGCGGCGCCCTGGCCGTCTGGCTGGCCGCGGCCGTGTGGACCGGCGGCCCCGTGGCCGCCACCTGGCTCCACACCCTGCCCCTCGGGCTTCCGGCCTCGCTGGCGGTGGAGGTGGACGCGCTGAGCGCCCTCTTCCTGGTGCTGCTGGCCGTGGTGCCTTGCGCGGCGCTCCTTTACGCCCAGGACTACCTGGACGGACTGTCCGCCGGCGACGCCCGGCGGTTCTACGCCCTGTTCCTTGTACTGATCGCGGGCATGATGGCCGTCGTCATGGCGGCGGACTGGATCCTGTTCCTGTTTGCCTGGGAGATCATGGGCCTCTCGGCCTACCTGCTGGTGATGTTTGACTGGCGTTCGTTTGCCAACACCAGGGCCGCCTGGGTATACCTGCTGACCACCCACGTGGCGGGCAGCGGCATCCTGCTGGGCGCCGTTGCTCTCTCGGTGACTGCGGGCGACTTCTCCGTGGCCGGAACGACGGCGGCGCTGCAGAGGGTGTACGCCGGAGCCCCGGCCTACGCACACCTGCTGGTGGCCCTGTTTGCCCTGGGCTTTGCTGCCAAGGCGGCCCTCTTCCCCCTGGCTTACTGGCTCCCCGGGGCGCACGCCGCGGCGCCGGCGCCGGTGAGTGCCGTGCTCTCCGGTCTGATGGTGAAGATGGGCGTCTACGGGCTGATCCGACTCTTCGTCTTCATGCTGCCCGACGCCCCGACGGCCCGGGTCGCATGGGGCCTGCTGCTGGCCACCCTGGGCGCCGTCAACATGGTGGTGGGCAACCTGCGGGCCATGGGCGAGCAGCATGCGAAGCGGCTGGTGGCCCAGTCCTCGATCGGACAGATCGGCTACATCGTGCTGGGGCTCGGGATGGCCGTGGCCCTGGCGGGCCGGGCGCCCCTGCTCGCGGCGGTGGCCTTCGCCGGCGCACTCTACCACTTGATCAACCACGCCACCTTCAAGTCGCTGCTCTTCCTGACCGTGGGTGCGGTGGAGCATCACAGCGGCACGTATGACCTCCGGCAGATGGGCGGGCTGCTCCCGGTCCTGCCCTTCACCGCGGGCCTCACCCTCCTGGGTGCCCTGGCCATCGCCGGCACGCCGCCGCTCAACGGCTTCGCCTCCAAGTGGCTGCTCTATCGGGCGGCCGTCTTCGGCGGGACCGAGGCGCCGCTCCTGGCGGTGTACGGCGTGATTGCCATCTTCATCTCCACCGTATCGCTGGCCGCCTACCTGAAGTACTTCGGCACCGTCTTCCTCGGGCCGGAACGGGAGTATCCGGCCGGACGCAAGGCGCCCGAGTCGCCGGCGATGTCCGCCTCGCTGGGTATTCTCGGCGCGCTCTGCGTGCTGCTGGGCCTCTTCCCGGCCCCGGTGGTTCAGGCGGCCCTGGCGGCGCTGGCGGGCGCCCCGGACGCGGCCCTCTACGGCGCCGGCATGGTGACGGGGTCCGAGGTGATGGGCGCCGCCCTGGGCGGTACCGGTTACCAGCCCCTCATGGTGTTACTGGCGCTTCTGCTCTGCGCCCTGCTGGTCTGGCTGATCCGCCGCCTCTCCACCCAGCCGGTGCGGCTCACCGAGCCCTGGTTCGGCGGCGAGTGGCTGCCGGCCAGCGAGGCCCGCTATGGGGCCGAGCACCTGTACAAGCCCTTCCTGGCCCACTGGGCCGCCCTGCTGCGGCCGTGGTGGCAGCCGACCTTCCACGCCCCGCCTGCGGTCGAGCGGGCGATTGACGCCGACCGCTGGCTGCTCGGCCCGATCTACGCCGGTTACCGGGCACTGGCCGACCTGGCCGGCCGCTGGCACGTCGGCAAGGCGAAGGCTTACGTCGGCTGGCAGGTGCTGGCCACGGCGCTCCTGATTGCCATCCTGATCGGCATGGAAGGGGGGCTGCGTTGATTATGAAGTATGAGCCAATCACCGTCGAGCGCGCCGACCTGGTGGGCGAGGTCTCCCGCCTCATGGCAGGCGGGGCGCGCCTCATCATGACCGTCGGCACCGACGTGCGCCCCCTGGGCCGGGGCTTCGAGGTGACCAACCTCTTCGGCTTCGACCGGGAGGGCAGGGTGGTGGGCGTGGTGGTGCCGATTCCGGCCGACGACCCCGCCTATCCGGCGCTGACCCCGACGCTGCCCCCGGCGGGCTGGATGGAGCGGGAGGTCTACGACATGGTCGGGGTGACCCCGCAGGGCCACCCGGACCCCCGCCGGCTGGTGGTGGCCGACGACTGGCCTGACGACGTCTTCCCCCTGCGCAAGGACGTGCCCTACAACTACCGCCCGCCCCGGGCCGAGAACGCCCGCTCCGCCCTGAAGCCGACGCCCGAGGGAACGACGGTGGTGCCCGTTGGCCCCTTCTTCCCCACGCTGGAGGAGCCGGCGTACTTCCGGCTCTTCGTGGAGGGCGAAGAGGTGGTCGACTGCGACTACCGGGGCTTCTACAGCCACCGCGGGGTCGAGAAGCTCTCCGAGCAGCTGCGCTACGACCAGATTCCGTTCCTGGCCGAGCGCATCTGCGGCATCTGCGGGTATGCCCACTCCACCTGCTTCTCTCAGACCGTGGAGCGGGCCGCCGGCATCGAGGTGCCCAAGCGGGGCCGGTACATCCGCACCATCATGCTGGAGCTGGAGCGCATCCACAGCCACCTGCTCTGGATCGGCCTCGCGGCCCACATCGTCGGCTTCGACACGGGCTTCATGCAGGCCTGGCGGGTGCGGGAGCCGGTGATGTGGGCGGCCGAGGCCCTCACCGGCAACCGCAAGACGTATGGCATGAACCTGCCCGGCGGCGTGCGGCGCGACCTGCGCCCGGAGGGCATCGAGAAGGTGCTGGAGGTCCTGAAGGAGGTCGAGCGGGAGAGCAAGGCCCTGATGAGGGCCCTGGAACGGGACACCGCCCTGCGCTCCCGGCTGCGGAACACGGGCGTGCTCACGAAGGAGAAGGCCGTGCTCTGGGGCGCCCTCGGTCCCACGGCCCGCGCCTCGGGCGTGGACATCGACGTGCGGCGGGACTACCCCTACGCCGCCTACGACGAGCTGCCTGTGAACGTGGCCCTGCGCCAGGAGGGTGACATCTGGGCCCGCCTGGAGGTGCGGGTGGAGGAGACGCTGGAGTCGGTGCGCCTCATCCGCGCGGCCCTGGACAACCTGCCCCAGGGGCCCACCTTCGTCGAGCCGGGGGAGATTCCGGCCGACCGGATCGCCGTCAGCCTGATCGAGGCCCCCCGGGGCGAGCTCTGCAACTACGTGATGACCGGGCACGACAACAAGCCCTACCGGTGGCGCGTGCGGGTGCCCACCTACATGAACCTCCAGCTGGTGCCGCAGCTGGTAAACCCCGGCACCACCATCGCCGACTTCCCGATCATCGCCGCCTCCATCGACCCCTGCTTCTCCTGCACCGAGCGGATGGAGATCGTCCGCCGGCCCCGCGAAGGGAGGGCTGAGCCATGATCGGCAGCGTGCTCACCGCACTCTACAACCTGGCCTTCGTGCTGCTGCTGGCGCCGCTGTACGCCGGCATCAACCGGAAGATCCGGGCCCGGGTCCACTCCCGGCAGGGTCCGCCGGTGCTGCAGCCGTACCGTGACCTCCTGAAGCTGATGGGCAAGGAGGACTGCCAGGTCTCCGACGACCGCATCCACCGCCTGGCCCCGTATCTGGTGATGACCGGAGCCCTGGCTGCGGCCCTCCTGGTCCCGATGGGTTTCCGGGCCCCGCTGGCCTTCGCCGGCGACGGCCTGGTGCTCATCTACCTGCTCACCTTCTCGGCCATCGGCAACGTGCTGGCCGGCCTCTCCTCCCGCAGCCCCTTCGCCGGGGCGGGCGCCAGCCGCGAGATCATGCTCCTGCTGGCGGTGGAGCCCGTGCTGGCCGCGGCCTTCTTCACCTTCGGCACGCGGGCGGGCTCGCTGGGGCTCCAGGAGATTGCCGCGGGGATTGCCGAGTCTGGTTTTGCCCCCTCGCTGCTCGTAGCCGCGCTGGCCGCCTTCCTGGCGATCCAGGCCGAGTCGGCCAAACTCCCGTTCGACATCGCCGAGGCCGAGACGGAGATCATCGGCGGCCCGTACGTCGAGTATTCCGGCCCGTCGCTGGCCACCTTCGAGTGGGCGCTGATGGTCCGCCGGGTGGTGCTGGCCTCCTTCCTGGTGGCCCTGCTGGGGGCCTGGCCCGCCGGCGCACCTGCGTGGCTCGCAGCGCTGCTCCACCCGCTCAAGGTGCTGGTGGTGCTGGTGCTGACGGAACTGGTGGCCGTGCTGAGCCCCCGTGTCCGCATCCGCCAGGCCATCCGCTTCTACGAGGGCGCCGGCGTGCTGGCCGTGGCCGGTCTGCTGGTGGCCATCTTCGGGTTCTAGGGAGGGGTGAGCCGTGCTCGTGGCCAAGCTTCGTCAACTGGCCCTGGTGACCAGGGCCGGCAGGGTCACCCTGCCGTACCCGTTCCAGCCGCACCCGCCGGCTGAGGGCTTCCGCGGCCTGCCCACCGTGGACGGTGAGAAGTGTATCGCCTGTGGTGCCTGTGCGGCCGCCTGCCCCGCCCGGCTGATCAGCGTGAGGCCCGAAGGGGAGCGCATGGTGCTCCAGGCCGACTACACGCGGTGCACATACTGCGCCCGCTGCCAGGACGTCTGTCCGACCGGCGCGTGCCACATGACCGGAAGGTTTGAGACCGCTATCGCGGACCGGTCCAAGCTGCGGGTCCGGGTGGCGCTTCAGGCGGCTACCTGCCCCCGCTGCGGCAAGCGGTTCGCCTCGCAGCGCCAGTTGCAGCGGGCCGCAGAGCAGGCCGGCGAGCCGGAGTCCAGCCAGGCGTTGCTCGCGCTCTGTCCAGACTGCCGGCGCCGGGCCTACGGCGCACGGCTGAAGGGGGCTTTGGGCCATGGCTAGTCTGATGCTCATCCTCGCACTGGCCGTCGCGGCCCTGGCCGTGGCCGTGTCGGAGTCCGCGCAGGTCGCGCGGGCCGTGCTCCTCTACGCCGCCCAGGGCGCCCTGATCGCCCTGCTCCTGGTGCTGGGGGCGCAGGTCTCCGGCATCCACGGGCTGATCGGTTCCGCCGTGACGGTCCTGGTGGCGCAGGCCGTGATCCTGCCGCTTCTGGTGATGCGGTACGCCCGGCAGGGGGCGCCGGCCGAGCAGCAGCCGCCCAGGATGGGGTACCTGTGGGCCGGGGCGCTCACCCTGGCGGGCTTTGTCGCCGGCGAGTTCCTGTTCCCCGTGCTGCTGGAGGGCATTCCCGGCGCGACCGCACACGTGCCCCACGGCCTCGCCGGCGGCGTCGCCCTGGTGGTCGCCTCGCTCTGGACCATCCTGGGGCACCGCGACATGCTCAAGGTGGTCCTGGGGGTCTGCGTGCTGGAGAACGGCGTGCACCTCCTGATGGCCGCCATCGCTCCCACGGTTCCGGAGTTGGCTGCGGTCGGCGCGACGCTGGCCGTGATCGTGGCCGTCTGGCTGCTGCTCCTGGTGGGGCGCCGGGCCGAGGAGGCCACCGGTGCCCGCGACGACGGGCTGCTCGACCGCCTGCGGGGCTAGGAGGTGGGCTCGATGAACACGCTCATGCTGGTGCTGATTCTGCTCCCCGCTGCAGCCGGCCTGTGCGAGCTGCTGGTGCCCAGGCTGTCCTCGCAGCGTGCGACGGCCGGGCTCTGGGCCCTGGGCGGCAGCGCCCTTTCCTTCCTCTGTGCCGCACTCGTCATGGCCCAGGTGGCCGCCGGGGCCGAACTCGCCCTGCCGGGAGCCCACCTGCGGGCGGACGCGCTGGGTGTGATCGTCGCCCTCCTCGCCTCCTTCCTGGGCGTGATCGGCGTGGCCGCCGCCCGCCGTCACCTGCGGGTTGACGTGGAGGCAGGTCGGGCGAAGGCGGAGTGGCTGCCGGTGCTCTTCGGCTGCTGCGGCTTCTTCGTGGCCGCTGCCAACTGGGCGGCCCTCACCGATCACCTGCTGGTGCTCTACATCGCGGTGGAAGCCACCACGCTGGCCACCGTCCTGCCGGTGGCCTTCTACCGGAACCGAAACTCCTGGGAGGCCGGGTACAAGTACCTGCTGCTCAACTCCCTGGGCCTCGCGGCGGCCCTGATGGGCCTGACCGTCCTGTACGCGGCGGCCCAGCCCACCCTGGGTGCGGAGGCCCTGAGCCTGGCGACGCTGACGGCCGCAGGGCCGAACCTGCCGCCCCTCGCAGCCGGGCTGGCCGGGGCCCTGCTCATCTGCGGCTTCGGCACCAAGGCCGGCCTCGTGCCGCTGCATGGCTGGCTCCCCGACGCCTACCAGGTGAGCCCGCCGGGGTTCATCGCCCTCTTCTCGGGCATCGGCACGAAGATCCCTCTGGTGGCCCTCGCCCGGGTGCTGCCTCCCCTCATGGCGGCGGCGCCGGCCCTGCGGCCGGTGCTGCTGGTCGTGGCGGCGGTGACGATGCTCTTCGGCATTATGGCCGCGTTCTGGCAGGACGACCTGCGGCGGTTGCTCGGCTACTCGTCCGTGAGCCAGATGGGCTATATCGCCATGGCCCTGGCGGCGGGCGGCGTGGCCGGCTACGAGGCGGCCGCGTATCACGTGGTGAGCCACGGCCTGATCAAGGCGCTGCTCTTCCTGGCCGTCGGCGAGGCCGTGCTGGTGGCGGGCACCGCCCGGGTCTCGGAACTGGGCGGCAGGCGGCTGCCGCCGGTCATCGGCGTGACGTTCCTGCTGGCCTCGCTGGGCCTCGGCGGGGTACCACCCATGCCGGCCTTCTGGTCGAAGTTCCAGGTGTTCACTGCCACGGCGGAGGCCGGCTACGGATGGGCCGCCGGGGTGGCGGTGCTGACGAGCCTGCTCACCATCACCACGCTGGTGCGGGCGGGCGCGCGGGCCTTCTTGATGAAGCCCGTGGGCGAGAAGCTGGAACGGGCTCTGCCAGCGCCCTGGATGATCGTGCTGCTGGTGGTGGCGGTCTTCGCCGCCGGGCTCTTCCCGGGGTGGATGAGCGGATTCCTCTCCACGGCGGCTGCCGCCTTGGCGAAGGGGGTGTAGCCTGTGGGTCTGCGGAGTTGGTTTGACGGTCTGGTGAAGCGCTCGTTCACCCGGTCGCTCTGGGTCTACCACGCGAACTCGGGCTCCTGCAACGGCTGTGACATCGAGGAGATCAACGCCTTCACCCCGTACTACGACGCCGAGCGGTTCGGGCTGAAGCTGGTGGGCTCGCCCAGGCACGCGGACGTGCTTTTGGTCTCGGGTCCCGTCACGAGGCAGGTGCGGCCGCGCCTCCTCCGTTTGTACGAGGCCGCGGCCAAGCCCTGCGTGGTGATTGGCGTAGGCTCCTGCGCGACGGGAGGGGGCCTTTGGTTCGATACCTATGGGACCGAAGGGGGACTGAGCAACGTCCTGCCGGTGGATTACTATATCCCCGGGTGCCCGCCGCGGCCCGAGGCGATCCTCTACGGCGTCGCCGTAGCGATGGGCCTGGTCGACCCGAAGGTCCAGCCGTACGAGTACGAAGAGCCGATCGAGGTGCGCGCGGCGAACGGCGAGACGGTCTTTGCAGCGGGTGGGAGCCGTGTCGGTGTATGAGCACGTTCCGCTGCCGGTAGCCGTGCGGAAGGTGCTGCGGGGGCGGGTGGTGGTGGTCGGCGTCGGCAACCCCGGCCGGGGCGACGACGGAGCCGGGCCGCGGGTGGCCCGGATGCTGGCTCGCCACCTGCCCCCGGCGCCCCCTCTGGAGGCCGGCGGCGATCGCATCGTGGCCGCCATCGCCGCGGAGACCACGCCGGAGGCCGAGGTCGGGCGCATCGCCGGGCTCCGTCCCGACGTGGTGCTCCTGGTGGACGCCGTCGACTTCGGGGCGCCGCCGGGCTCCAGCTGCCTCTTCGACGAGGAGGATCTGGTGGCCCGCAGCGGCTGGTCGTCCCACCGGCCGCCGATGACGCTGCTGATGCAGTACCTGGCCGCCCGTACCGGCGCCCGAGTCCTCCTGCTGGGTATCCAGCCGGCGGACGTGGGCTGGAGCGCCCGCATGACCGAGCCCGTGCGGGCCGCCACTTCTGCCGTGGCCCGCTGCCTCTGCCGCTGGTCGGAGGGAGGGGACGCCCGTGCATGAGCTGGGACTGGCGCAGAGCGTGATCGAGGCCGTGGGCGCCGATGCCCGGCGCCGCGGCTTCCGGCGGGTGAAGCGGGTGACGCTGCGCGTCGGCGAGTGGTCGGCGGTGCTGCCCGACTCGCTGGAGACCGGCTTTCAGATCCTCGCCTCCCTGGAGGGTGAACTGTTCGCCGGGACGGAACTCCGCATCGAGCGGGAGCCCGCCCGGGGGGTCTGCACGGCCTGCGGCCGCCGCTTCCTGGCCGGCCGGGGAGGGCTGATCTGTCCCGACTGCGGCGGCGACGGCCGCCTGGAGAACGGGGTGGAACTGGAGATCGAGTCCTACGAGGGGGAGTGACCCGTGGAGGTCAAGGTGGTCGAACGGATTCTGAAGGCAAACGACGCCGTGGCCCGGTCCAACCGGTCCCGGTTCGACGCCGCGGGAGTGTTGGTGGTCAACTTCATCGGCTCGCCGGGGGCCGGCAAGACGGCCGTGCTGGAGCAGACGGTGAAGGGGCTGAGAGGCCGCGTGGCCCTGGCCTGCATCGAGGGCGACCCCTACACCACCCGGGACGCGGAGCGCATCGCCGCCCTCGACTGCCCGGTGGTGCAGATCAACACGCAGGGTGGCTGTCACCTGGACGCATCGCTGGTCAGCCAGGCGCTGGACCAGCTGGACCTGGCCGCCGCCGACCTGCTGCTCATCGAGAACGTGGGCAACCTGCTCTGCCCCTCCCAGTACGACCTGGGTGAGCACCTGACGGTGGTGGTGCTCTCGGTCACCGAGGGGGCGGACAAGCCGGAGAAGTACCCCGCGGCGTTCCAGCGGGCGCAGGCCGTGATCATCAACAAGGTGGACGCGCTGGCGCTCACCGACGTCGACCTGGACGCGGTGACGGCCGCGATCCGCCGGTTCAACCCGCAGGCGGCCATCTTCCCGCTCTCCGCCCGCACCGGCGAGGGGGTGGAGCCATGGCTGCTGTGGCTGGAAGACCGGGTGAAGGCGGTGCGGTAGTGCGCCGTGAGCTGGTGGTGGAGGGCATCGTCCAGGGCGTGGGCTTCCGCCCCTTCGTCTACCGTCTGGCGCGCGACCACCGGCTCGCCGGCTGGGTGTGCAACGACGAAAGGGGCGTGGTGATCGCGGTCGAGGGCGCCCCCGAGGCGGTGGCGGCCTTTGAGCGCGACTTGCAGGCGCAGCCCCCTGCGCTTGCGGTGGTGACGCGCGTGTCGGGCCGGGACGTGCCCCCCACCGGGGAGGCGGAGTTCCGGATCGTCGCCTCGCAGCGGGGCGAGGAGCGCGTGGCTACGGTGCCGGCCGACGCGGCGACCTGCGCCGAGTGCCGCGCCGACATCCTCGACCCGTCCAATCGGCGCTACCACTACCCGTTCACCAACTGCACCCACTGCGGGCCGCGCTTTACCATCATCAAGGACATCCCCTACGACCGGCCGATGACCACCATGGCCTCCTTCACCATGTGCCCGGAGTGCGAGCGGGAGTACCACGACCCCGCCGACCGCCGGTTCCACGCCCAGCCCAATGCCTGCCCGGCCTGCGGCCCCTCTGTACGACTGGTGGACGCCGCAGGCCGTGATCTTTGCAGGCCCGACGCATGGCTGGAGGAGGCAGCGGCGCGGCTCCGGGCAGGGCAGATCGTGGCCGTGAAGGGCATCGGCGCCTTCCACCTGGCCTGCGACGCCACGGACGAGGAGGCGGTGGCCCGGCTCCGGCGGGTGAAGCACCGGCGCCACCGTCCCTTCGCCCTGATGGCCCGCGACCTCGAGACGGCGAGGCGGGTGGCGGAAGTGAGCGCGGATGAGGCGCGGGCGCTCACCTCGCCGGCCGCGCCCATCGTCCTGCTCCGGCGCAGGCCTGACCCGGAACTGCCGGTCGCGCCCTCCGTGGCGCCGGGGGTCGACACCCTGGGCATCATGCTGCCCTACACGCCACTGCACATCCTGCTCCTGCAGCAGGCGCCCCCGCTCCTGGTGATGACCAGCGGCAACCCGAGCGGGCTGCCGGTTCAGTACCGGGAGGAGGAGGCGCTCCGGGATCTCGCAGTTCTCGCCGATGCGTTCCTGATCCACAGCCGGCCGATCCACGTGCCCTGCGAGGACTCGGTGGTGCAGGTCGTGGACGGCGCGGTCCGGTTCCTCAGGCGCTCCCGGGGCTACGTCCCCCGGGAGGTGCCGGTGCCCGCACCGCCCAGTCCGGAGATCCCGGCCATCCTGGGAGCGGGGGGCGACCTGAAAAACACCTTTTGCCTGCTGCAGGGGCGGCGGGCCGTGCTGAGCCAGCACCTGGGCGACCTGGAGACGGCCGAGGGGCAGGCCAACTACCGGCGGGCCCTCGACCACCTGCAGCGTCTGACGGGCATCCGGCCGGCGGTGGTCGCCTGCGACCTGCACCCGGGCTACCACTCAGCCGCTCTGGCCCGCAGCCTCGGGCTGGATGCGGTGCTGCCGGTGCAGCACCACCATGCCCACCTGGCCGCCTGCATGGCGGAGAACGGCTGGGAGGGCGAGGCGATCGGCCTGGTTCTGGACGGGACCGGGTACGGCACCGACGGCGCCATCTGGGGTTTCGAGGTGCTGGCCGGGGGGTACGCGGCCTTTCAGCGCATCGCTCACCTGGCGTACAGCCCGCTGCCGGGCAGCGAGGCCGCGGTGCGCCATCCCCTCCGGGCCGCGGCGGGCATGCTTTGGGCCCACCTGGGCGAGGAGGCCCTGGAGCGGCTGGCCGCGCTCCACCCGGGACGGACGCAGGAGATCGCGAACGTCAGGCGCCTGCTGACCGCCGGGCTGAACTCCCCGCCCGCTGGCACCGCCGGCCGCCTCTTCGACGGGGTATCGGCCATCCTGGGCATCTGCCTGGAGGCGACGTACGAGGGGCAGGCGGCCATTGAACTCGGGGCCGTGGCCGACCAGGAGCCCGACGGCGTTTACCCGTTCCGGCGGGAAGGCGGCGAGATCCTGCCCGGCCCGCTCCTGGAGGCGGTGCTGGCCGACGCCGAGCGCGGGGTGCCCGCCCCCCGCATCGCCGGACGCTTCCTGGCCACCGTGGTGGCCATGCTGGTGGACGCCGCCTGCTACGCCCGGGAGCAGACCGGGCTCACCGCCGTCTGCCTGAGCGGGGGCACGTTCAACAGCCCGTGGATGCTGCACCACGCCGCCCGGGCCCTGGAGCGGGAGGGCTTCCGGGTGCTTGCGCACCGGCACGTGCCCACGGGGGACGGCGGGCTCTGCCTGGGCCAGGCCGTGATCGCACAGAGGAGGTGGCGGGAATGTGTCTAGCCGTTCCGGCCAGGGTGGTGGAGACAGACGGCCGCCGGGCCACCGTCGAGGTGCTGGGGAACCGGCGGCGGGTCGACGTGAGCCTGGTGGACGCGGCCCCGGGACAGTACGTGCTGCTGCACGCCGGCATCGCAATCGCGGTGCTGGATGAGGCCGAGGCGGAGGAGACGCTGGCGGCGTACCGGGCGGTGCTGGGCGAGGCTCCGGCGGGCCACGGGCGTGCGCCGGACCGCGGCGAGGGCCCACTGGAGGGTGACCGCTGATGGACGAGAACACGCTCGCACGGCCGGTTCCCGAAGACGCCCCCGCCGCCGCGGCGGCCTGGGTGGAGCGCATCCGCCGCAAGGTGGCGGAGTCCGGGCGTACCGTGCGGTTGATGGAATTCTGCGGCACCCACACGATGGCCATCGCCCGCAGCGGTCTCAGGAGCCTCCTGCGGGGGGCGGTGGAACTGGTGAGCGGGCCCGGCTGCCCGGTCTGCGTGACGGCCGACGGGGAGATCGACCGCATGCTGGCCTACTGCGACGTGCCGGGGTCCATCGTGGCCACCTACGGCGACCTCCTGCGGGTGCCGGGGTCCCACAGCAGCCTGGCCCGGCGCCGGGCGGAGGGGACCGACGTGCGGGTGGTCTACTCCGCCCTGGACGCGCTGCAGCTCGCCCGGGAGAACCCGGACCGGCCGGTGGTTTTCCTGGGCGTGGGCTTCGAGACTACGGCACCGGCGGCGGCCCTGGCGGTGAAGACCGCCCGGGAAGAGGGGCTTGGCAACTTCTACGTTCATAGTGCGCACAAGCAAACGCCCCCGGCGATGCGGGCCTTGCTGGAGGCGGGCGACCTGAAGCTGGACGGCATCATCTGCCCCGGCCACGTTTCCACCGTGCTGGGGGCGGAGGCCTTCGCCTTCCTCCCCGCCGAGTACGGCGTGCCGGGGGCCGTGGCCGGCTTCGAACCGCTGGACATCCTGCTGGCGGTGGACCACCTGGTGGACGCCGCCCTGGGCCGGCGGTCGCCGGACCTCTGGAACGGCTACCCGCGCTGGGTGCGGCCCGGGGGCAACCGGAGGGCGCAGGCGCTCCTGAATGAGGTCTTCCGCCCCTGCGACGCCCGGTGGCGAGGCCTGGGGTGGCTGCCGGGGAGTGGTCTGTGCCTCCGGGACGAGTTCGCCCCGTTCGACGCCGAGACGCGCTTCCCGGCGGCGGTGCCGGAGCCGCCCGCCCGGAAGGGCTGCCGCTGCGGCGAAGTGCTGCGGGGGCTGCTCACCCCGGCCGAGTGCCCCCTGTTCGGCAGGGCCTGTCGGCCGGAGCAGCCAGTGGGGCCGTGCATGGTCTCCAGCGAGGGGGCCTGCGCCGCGTGGTACCGGTACGGCCCCGGCGAGGAGGTAAGAGCATGACGGAGCGCGTGACCCTCGCCCACGGCGACGGTGGCGAGGCGACCCACCGCCTGATCGCGGAGATCTTCTACCCGGCGTTGGCCAATCCCGCCCTGCTGCAGGGGGGCGACAGCGCCGTGCTCGACCCGCCGGGGGCGGGGCGGCTGGCCCTCACCACCGACTCCTTCGTGGTGCATCCCATCTTCTTCCCCGGCGGCGACCTGGGGCGGCTGGCGGTCTGCGGTACCGTCAACGACCTGGCGGTGGCCGGAGCCCGGCCGCTCTGGCTGAGCGCGGGCTTCATCATTGAGGAGGGATTCCCGCTTGCCGACCTGCGCCGCCTGGTAGGCAGCATGGCCGCTGCGGCGGCGGAGGCGGGGGTGCAGATCGTCGCCGGTGACACGAAGGTGGTCGGCCGGGGCCAGGCCGACGGCTGCTTCATCAACACGGCGGGCGTGGGGCTGGTGCCGCAAGGGCGCGACCTGGGCGCCCACCGCATCCGGACGGGCCAGGCGATCCTGGTGAGCGGGCCGGTGGGCGAACACGGGGTGGCCGTGCTCTCGACCCGCGCCGGCCTGGCCTTCGAGACGCCGGTCGTGAGCGACGCCGCCCCGCTGATCGCCCTGGCCCAGGCTGTGCTCACCGCGGCGCCGGGAGCAGCCTGCATGCGCGACCCGACCCGGGGCGGCCTGGCCACGGCCCTGGCCGACCTGGCGGCCGACAGCGGCTGCGACCTCGTCGTGGAGGAGGCGGAGATCCCCGTGAGTCCGCAGGTTGAAGGCGCCTGCGACCTGCTGGGCCTCGACCCGCTCTACCTCGCATGTGAGGGGCGCCTGCTGCTCTTCTGCCCGGCGGAGGAGGCGGAGGCGGCGCTGGCCGCGATGCGCGCCCACCCGCTGGGCCGGGGAGCCCACATCATCGGCCGGGTGGGCGGGTCCGGCGGGCGCGCCTTCCTGCGCACGGCCATCGGCGGCACACGGCGACTGGAGCGGCTGACGGGGGAGAACCTGCCCCGGATTTGTTAGCGATCGGCTGCGTGCGGCAGGCCACAGCAGGAGGAACTGGCTGGAAAACGAGCGAACCTAAATTTAGTACGCATTAAAAAGTAATGGCTAGAAAGCTTTCCGCCAGGGAGGGAATCCACGTGTGGGCCTGGCTTGAGCCGGTCGACCGGGTGCTGTGGGAACTGCGCTGGCCGCTCCTGCTGTACTTCGGCGGGCTGCTCGTCTGCTACCTCACGATCGACTCCATCCGATACTGGATCCACGAGTGGCGTCAGGACAAGATCGAGGCGCGCTTCCGCAAGGCCGATCTGGCCGCGGTGGACCAGATGGACAGGCAGGAGTTCCTGCACTACCTGACCTACCTCTTCCAGTGCGCGGGCTTCAAGGTTCGGCCCACGCCGCCTGCCCGCAACTACGGCGTGGACTTGGTGCTGGCCCACCCGATCAGCGAGGAGCGCATCGCCGTGCAGGCGCACCAGGGGGCCGATCCGCTGAAGGCCCGCCCTGTGGAGGAAGTGGCGGCAGCCCGCGCCCTCTACCAGTGCACGCGGGCGATGGTGATCACCACCGGGGACTTCACTCCGGAGGCGCGGGAGCAGGCCGAGGAGGCCGGCGTCACGCTGGTGGACCGCACCAAGCTGCAGGAGCTGATGGCCCTCACGCTCGGGTCGGTGCCGATGCCGGAGCGGGAGCCGGAGTCAGAGCCGGAAGCGGAACCCGAACCGGCCGTCAGCAACGGGTGACCGATGGGAATGCAGAGACCTGCCGGGGCTGACCCGGCAGGCCTTTCATCATTTCAGCCGCCTCAGTTGCCGACGGAGCACGGGCGTTCGAACAGGTAGAGCGTGCCGTTGGCCGCCTTGCCGAACCACGGGCCCCGGAAGCCGCGCCGCTTCAGCTCGGCCCGAAGGAACGGCATCAAGGCCGCGTGGCTGACGATGAGCGTGTCGGCATTCGACTGGAGCACGCGGTCGATCACCCGCTTGGTGCGGGCGCGGACCGCCCGCTTGGTCTCGACGTTCGGGTGCGACTTGAGGTACCAGACGAGCCGCACCAGCACCGCCCAGACGAGGAAGGGCAGCTTGATGCGCTTGCCGCGGAACGGGTAGGGCTCGATCTCCCGCAGGTCCTCCAGGACGATGATCTCTCCCTGAAAGATGGCCTTGGCGGTCTTGATCGCGCGGGGCAGATCGCTGCAGAAGCAACGCTTCCAGTTGCCCCCGCTCAGGTCCACCTTCCCGTACTCAATGTCTGCCGCGTCGTAACCGAGAAACCACTCTGCAACCTCGTCTGGCGTGACCAGGAACTTCGCAGGGAAGTCGTGCTTCACGCGGAAGTGTCTTACCAGGCCAACCTTCACTCTCGTCGTCACCGCTCCCCGGACGTGCTTCCACACCCAATGGCATTGGACGTTCGCCTCCGGCGGACCGCTTCCCTGCGTGAACGCGGGAATCGGGCGTGCCGGGGACAAAATAGCGTCTGTCTGAAAACTACCTCACGGGAGGGTCTGTAATGCCGCACCCGCGCGTGTTTGTGACCCGGCGGATCCCCGAGGCGGCGCAGGATATCTTGCGCGCCGCCTGCGAAGTGCACACCTGGGACCACGAGGAGGAACCGGTGCCGCAAGACGAGCTCCTGCGTCAGCTGCAGCAGTCGGACGGCGCGCTGATCGTCGGCCCGCACCGGATCGATGCGGCGGTGATGGACGCCGCACCGCGCTGTCGCGTCTACGCCAACATGGCCGTGGGCTATGACAACATCGACGTGGCCGAGGCGACCCGGCGCGGCATCATGGTGACCAACACGCCCGGCGTGCTCACCGAGACCACCGCCGACCTGGCCTTCGCGCTGATGCTCGCCGCCGCCCGCCGCCTCTACGAGGGCCAGCGCACGATTGTGGAGGGCCGCTGGAAGGGCTGGTCGCCCATGTTTATGACCGGCCAGGACGTGTACGGCGCCACGCTGGGGATCGTGGGCGCCGGCCGCATCGGGCAGGCGGTGGCCCGGCGGGCCCGCGGCTTCAACATGCGCATCCTCTACCACAACCGCCGGCCCAACCCGGCTTTCGAGGCTGAGGTGGGGGCCGAATACCGGGCGCTGGACGACCTCCTGCGGGAGTCGGATTTCGTGGTGCTGCTGGTGCCCCTGACGCCCGAGACGCGCGGGCTGATCGGGGCGCGGGAGCTTTCGCTGATGAAGCCGACGGCGGTGCTGGTGAACGCCGCCCGGGGGCCGGTGGTGGACGAGCGGGCGCTCTACGAGGCCCTCCGCTCCCGGCGGATCTGGGCCGCCGGCCTGGACGTGTTCGACCAGGAGCCCATCCCGCCCGACCACCCGCTGCTCTCGCTGCCCAACGTCACAGCCGTGCCGCACATCGGCTCGGCCACGGTCCGCACCCGCACCGCAATGGCGGTGCTGGCCGCAGAAAATCTCGTGGCGGGGGTGACGGGCCGGCGGCCGTCTAACCTGGTGAACCCCGAAGTGTTCCAGGGGTGACCGCTGGGAGGGATGGCCATGGCTGAGGCGCGGCGCTACCGGATCATGATCGTGGAGGACGACGAGAAGATCGCCTCCATCCTCGCCGCGGCTTTGGACCGCTACGGGTATGACGTCATCCTGGCACAGGACTACGCCAGGATCAAGGAGGAATTTGTGGCCGCGCGGCCCGACCTGGTGTTGCTGGACGTGAACCTGCCCCGCTACGACGGCTTCTACTGGTGCCGGCAGATCCGAACGGTGTCGCGGGCGCCCATCCTGTTCATCTCGGCCCGCTCCGATCAGATGGACCAGGTGCGGGCCATCGAGCACGGGGCCGACGACTACATCACCAAGCCCTTCAACCTGGAGCTGGCGCTGGCGAAGGTCGGTGCGGCGCTCCGCCGCGCCTACGGCGAGTACGCCCTGACCCGGGCGCCGGACGTGCTCAGTGCGGGCGGCCTGCTCCTGGACCGGTCCACCAACCGGGTGAGCCTGGGCGACCGGGCGGTGGAGCTGAGCCCCAAGGAGTTCCGGCTGCTCTGGTGCCTGGCGGAGCGGGCGGGTGCGATCGTGGCCCGTGAGGAGCTGCTGGAGGCCCTCTGGGATGACACGGAGTTCGTGGACGACAACACCCTCACCGTGAACGTCGCCCGCGTGCGCCGGCGGCTGGAGGAGCTGGGGCTGGCGAACGTGATCGAGACCAAGCGGGGCCAGGGGTACTGCCTGGCCCTGCCCGGGGGCGACTGACGGTGTCGTTCATGCAGTTTCTTCTGGACCGGTTCGCCTACGTGCTCGCCTACAGCACCTTCGCGGTGCTCTCCCTGCTGGTGGTCCATCTGGACCTCAGGCTCTCCGGGGCCAGGCTGCAGTTCGTGAACTTGCTTTACATTCTGCTCCTGGGGCTGGTGGGCCTCGCCCTGTTCCTCTGGTTCGAGTACCGGCGGGTAGCCCCCCTCTACCGCCATCTCGCCCGCATGACGGGACGGGAGCCCCTGGAGGAGCTGGCGGTGCTGCCGGCTCCCCGGACGGCGGAGGGGGAGTTGCTGAGCGGCGCCTGGAGCAGAATGTACGGCCGGCTGACCGGCGACCTGGCGGCCGAGCGGGAGCGGGGGCAGCGCCACGTCCGCCTGGTGACGCAGTGGGCGCACCTCATGAAGACGCCGGTGTCGGTGATCGACCTCCTGCTGCAGCAGGCCCGGACCGACGCGTGGCCGCAGGAGGCGCGGGAGCTGGTGCGCAGCGTGGCGGAGGAGAACCATCGGCTCGAGCACTCGCTGCAGATGCTGTTGAACGCGGTGCGCCTGGAGGACTTCTCCCGGGACTTCCGCGCCGAGCGGGTGGACTTGGAGCACCTCGTGCGGGAGGTGGTCAACGCCCACAAGCGGGAGTTCATCGCCCGGCGGGTGTACCCGCGGGTGGAGGCCCAGGCGGACCAGGGAGACCCCTGGGTGGTGGAGAGCGACGCGAAGTGGTTGCGCTTCGTGCTGGAGCAGGTGCTCAGCAATGCCCTGAAGTACGCTGCCCGGCCGGAAGAGAGTCCGGAGGGAGGACGGGTTGTCTTCCGGCTGCGCCGCGAGGGCGGTGACGTGCTCCTGGACGTGGCCGACGACGGGGTCGGCATCCCACCGGAGGACCTGGGCCGGGTCTTCGAGCCGTTCTTCACCGGCCTCAACGGCCGTGCGTTCCCCCAGGCCACGGGCATGGGCCTGTACCTGGCGCGGGAGGTGTGCGCACGGCTGGGGCACGGGATCAGCCTGGAGTCGGAGCCAGGAAAGGGGACGACCGTGCAGCTGCGCTTTCACGCGCCGCGGACCTTGTTCGCCGGACTGCAGGCAGGCCTCGTAGAAGATGCGGACCGGCAGGGATAGACAGGTGTCGCGATGCAGCCCCACCGCCCTGGACGGTGGGGCTTCCGCATACAGCCCGGGCCGCCTTCCTGTGCACCTCTCCGGAAAGGGTGTCGCCTTCCTGCCCGCAGCCGTTCCGGGTGCGGGCAGATTGCAGCCTGCATGACAGGACTGTAAGGTTTCGGCGCTGACCTGAAAGGTGAGCTTAAGGAAGCTCCCTGCGCACCTTGCTACACTAAGGCTTGAACTGCAAGACAGGGAGGCAGCACGATGCTGGTGCTTGAAGCCAAGGGGCTCACCAAAGTTTACGGAGGCCGGGGCAAGGTAGCCACCCGCGCCCTGAACAACCTTTCGCTGCAGGTGGAGAAGGGCGAGTTCGTGGGGATCATGGGACCCTCTGGCAGCGGCAAGACGACGCTCCTGAACCTGCTGGCGACGATCGACGCGCCCACGTCCGGTGCCGTGGTGATCGAAGGGAAAGAAGTCAGCCACATGCGGGGTGAGGAGCTCGCCCTCTTCCGCCGGCGGCGGCTGGGCTTCATCTTCCAGGACTACAACCTGCTGGACAGCCTCACGATTGGCGAGAACATCGCCCTGCCGCTGGTGCTGGACCGGGTGCCCGTGAAGGCCATCAAGGAGCGGCTGCGCACGCTGGCAGGGCAGTTGGGCATCCTGGACATCCTGGAGAAGTATCCCTACGAGGTCTCCGGCGGCCAGCAGCAGCGGGCCGCGGCGGCCCGGGCGATCATCCACGAGCCGGCCGTGATCCTGGCCGACGAGCCTACGGGCAATCTGGATTCCCGGTCGGCCCGGGACCTGATGGAGACCCTGGTGCTGCTGAACAACCTGGCCGGGGTGACCATCGTGATGGTGACCCACGACGCCTTCGCGGCCAGCTTCTGCAGCCGCATCCAGTTCATCCGCGACGGCCAGATCTACACCGAGATCCGGAAGGGCGCGAGCCGGGAGGCCTTCTTCCAGCAGATCCTCGACGTGCTCTCGCTGATGGGGGGTGGCCGGAATGAGCCTCTGGCAAATCGCGGCTAGGAACGTGTGGCGAAACCGGGGGAGCTACCTGGCCTACCTCGGGAGCGCGGCCTTTGCCGTCATGGTCTACTTCATCTACACAGCCCTGGCGCTCCACCCCGACCTGCAGGGAGGCTACAGCGGCGCCTGGGGCGTGATCCGGGGCATCCGGGCCGCCTCGGTGGTCATCGCCGTCATCACCTTCTACTTCCTGCTCATCTCCAACGCGGCGTTTGTGCGGTCCCGCAAGAAGGAGTTCGGCCTGCTGAGCCTGATGGGCCTCTCGCGGAAGCAGTTGATGGCCCTCATCCTGTGGGAGAGTCTGATCATCGCACTGGTGGCCCTGGCGGTGGGGCTGGGCTTCGGTCTCCTCTTCCTGCGGCTGTTCTTCATGGCCATCAGCGTGCTCCTGCGGCTGCCCGAGAGCCTGCCCTTTCATGCAGGGCCTCAGGTCTGGGCCCAGACGCTGCTGGTCTTCGGCACCTTCTTCCTGGTGGTCTCGCTCTACTCGCTCCGGGATGTGGTGCGCAGCAGCGTCATCGACCTGATCCGGGCCGAACGGAAGCCCAAGGAGACGCCCTCCTTCTCCTGGTGGAAGGCCCTGCTGGGCCTGTTGCTCGTGGGCGGCGGCTACTGGTGGGCCAGTTCGCCCTCCCCGCAGGCGGTCCTTCTCGGCGTCGTACCGGTGACGGCCATGGTGACGGTGGGCACCGTCTTCCTCATGCGGGAGTGCGGCATCGCCCTGCTCGGCTGGCTCCGCCGGCGGGAGGGCTTCTACTACCGCACGACGCCGTTTCTCACCGTCAGCCAACTGGGCTTCAAGATTCAGGAGAACGCGCGCACGCTGGCTAACACGGCCGTGGCCATCGCGGTCATCCTGACCGCCGTGGGAACCATCTACGCGCTTTTCATGGTTCTGGCCAACGACGCCCTCATCCGCGCCCCCCATGCGTTCCAGGTGGCCGAGCCGGCCGGTGCCGGATCAGCAGCCGGGACCGTGGAGGCCGAGTTGCGCCGGCAGGGCCTGGAGAACTGGGTCCGGCGGGAGTTGGTGACGGTGCGGGGCGACCTGGACGGCGATGTCTCCGTGCTACTGGTGCCGTACTCCCTCTACGCCGGCGTCGAACGGGTGTCGCAGGAAGTGAAGCCTCTGCCGGAGGTGGAGGGCGGTGCGCTGCTGGTCTATCCCTACAGCCTGGGGGCCACGACCACGGACTGGAGCCCGAAGCCCCGGGAGCTGTCGGTGAGCGGCAGAACCTTCTCGCTCGCCGTCGCCCCGGACTACGGCGGACTACCGGTGAACGAGATTTTCACGACGCGTTATGTCCTGGTGCTGCCGGACGATCTGTTCCGGGAGGCCGTGGACGGGAGTGCGCCGGAAGACCGGTTGCGGGTGACCATGTGGGACGTGGCCGACTGGCGGAGCGAGGCCGTGGCAGAGGCCGTGGACGCCCTGGCCGTGCGCTTCCCCGGGGAGGAACCGGAACAGGGGCCTTTCTTCTCATCGCCCGTTCCGGAGTACCGGGAGACCGTCTCCAGTATGGGGTTCGCCCTGTTCGTGGGCATCTTCGTCTCGCTGGTCTTCTTCGCCACCAGTTGCAGCTTGCTCTATTTCCGGCTCTTCACGGAGCTGGAGGAGGACCGGCGCCACTTCCGGCGGCTGCAGGAAGTGGGCGTCAGCCGGGGGGAGCTGCGTCGGGTTTCGCTCAGCCAGACCCAGGTGATTTTCTTCGTGCCGTTCCTGGTGGGTCTCGTCCATTCCACCTTCGCCATGAAGGCCCTGAGCACGCTGCTGCAGCGATCGGTCCTCCACTACGGGTGGCTGGTTGCGCTGGCCTACCTGGGGCTGTACGTCCTCTACTATGCAGTGACCTACGCCTTCTACTGGCGCACGCTCTCGGGCGGGAGCGCCAGACCCGCCTGAGGAGGTGCGTTCCAGATGATGAAGCTGAACGCAAAGACCGAGTCGCTTCTCTACATCCTCCTGGTGCTGGGAGGAGCGCTGGCTGTGGTGCGGTTGCGGTGGTACCAGTTGATGATGTTCCTCCCGACGCTTGTGGCCTTGCTCATGATGCTGGTCATCGGCCGCGACGGCTACTCCCGCACCGGATGGCGCCGCCTGGGCCTGCATCGCTCAGGTGTACGGGCGTGGCCGGTGGCCATCCTGCTCCCGGCTGCGGCCCTGGGCTCGGGGTATCTGGTTGCCGCAGCCGCCGGCGTTGCCGTGTACACGCCGCTGGAAGGATTCACCCGCGTCGGCCTGATGCTGAGATACGTCCTTCTGGTCTTGATCTACACGCTCAGCTTTTCCCTTGGAGAGGAGATCGGCTGGCGCGGCTACCTGCTCCCCCGGCTGATGGCCTTCGGACGCCGGAAAGGCTATCTGATCGGCGGTCTGGCCTGGGCCTGCTTCCACTATCCGGCGATGTTCTTCACCGACCTGTACCTGCCGGACGGGAACCGTCTGCTGAACGCCGTCGTCTTCACCCTGATGGTGCTGGCCCTGAACGTCGTTCTTGGGGAACTGCGCCTGGCATCCGGAAGCGTCTGGACCGCTTCGCTGCTCCACTCTGCGCACAACGCGTTCGTAGAGACGGTGGGAATAGGTTTTCGGGTGAGTGCCCCCGCCGGGCATTACCTGGTGGGGGAAACCAGCGTGGTGACGCTGGCCTTCTACGGGCTGGCTGCGGTCTGGCTGCTCGCCCGCAGCCGCACAGGTACAGCCCCGGCGGCCGGGTGAAGGGATCCGGTCTTTCCGGGACAAGAAAAGAGAGCCCCCTCCGCAGTACGGAGGGGGTTCGTCTGTGTCGGACCATGATGGCGCCCGTTGCGGAGTCTTACCGGCGCAGGATGCCGGCCGGCACCCGGGCGTGGTAGTGGGTGTGCAGCAGGTGGTGGGCCCGCTCGCTGCCCGGCTGCCCCAGGTACTCGGCGTAGAGCTGCTGGATGGCCGGGTTCTCGTGGGACCGGCGGATCGTCATGCGCTCGTCGATGGTGTACAGCGAGGCGATCCGGGCGAGGCGGACCTCATCCAGGGCGTTCGGGCCCTTGGCCGGAATCGGCTGGCCGCCGCCGCCGATGCAGCCGCCCGGGCAGCCCATGATCTCGATGAAGTGGTAGTTCTTCAGCCCCTTGGAGACCTGCTCCATCAGCCAGCCCGCGGCGCCCAGACCGTTGGCCACGGCCACGTTCAGGGTGACGCCGTTCAGGGTGACGGTGGCCTCACGGACCTGGAACGGGATGCCCCGCACCTCTTCAAACTCGATCTTGGGCGAGGGGCTGCCGGGCTCCAGCCAGGCCGCCGCCGTGCGCAGGGCCGCCTCCATGACGCCGCCGGTGGTACCGAAGATGGTGCCGGCGCCGGTGCCCAGCCCCAGCGGGGTGTCGAACTCCTCCTCCGGCAGGGAGGCGAGGTCGATGCCCGCCTGGCGGAACATGCGGGCAAGCTCGCGGGTGGTCAGCACGTAGTCGACGTCCTGGTACCCGGAAGCCCGCATCTCGGGCCGGTTGGCCTCGAACTTCTTGGCCGTGCAGGGCATCACCGAGACCACCACGATGTCCGCCGGATCGATGCCCGCCTTCTCGGCATAGTAGGTCTTGGCCATGGCGCCGAACATCTGCTGGGGCGACTTGCAGGTGGAGAGGTTCTCCAGCATCTCCGGGAAGAAGTGCTCGGCGTACTTCACCCAGCCCGGCGAGCAGGAGGTGATGAGCGGCAGCGGGCCGCCCTTCTGGAGCCGCTGGATCAGCTCCGTCGCCTCCTCCATGATCGTCAGGTCAGCCCCGAAGACGGTATCGAAGACCTGGTCGAAGCCCAGCCGGCGCAGCCCGGCCACCATCTGGCCGGTGGAGATCGCGCCGGGCGGCAGGCCGAACGGCTCGCCGATCTGGACCCGGACCGCCGGGGCGGTCTGTACGATCACGTGCTTGCCGGGATCCAGCAGGGCCCGCCAGACGGCCTCGGTCTCGTCGTACTCGGTCAGGGCGCCGGTGGGGCAGACCACGGTGCACTGGCCGCAGAGGGCGCAGGCCGCGTCGTTGAGGGAGACGCCGAAGAACGGGCTCACCCGGGACTCAAAGCCGCGTCCGGTGACGGCGATCGCCGAGACCCCCTGGACCTCACGGCACACGGCCACGCAGCGCTGGCAGAGCACACACTTGGAGCTGTCCACGGCGATGGCGCCGGAAGCCACGTCCCGGTGCGCCTCATGGTGAGCGCCACGGAGCGGGACCGTGCGCACGCCCATCTCCTGGGCCAGCTGCATCAGCTCGCAGTTGCCCGCGCGCAGGCACGTCGGACACTCGATGTTGTGGTCGGAGAGCAGCAGTTCCAGGACCAGCTTCCGGGCCTCGCGGACCGCCGGGGTGTTGGTGTGAACCACCATCCCGTCGGTGCAGGGCACGGTGCAGGCGGTCTGGAGGCCGCGGGCCCCCTCGACCTCCACCAGGCACATGCGGCAGGCGCCGATCTTGTTGATGTCCTTCAGGTAGCAGAGCGTGGGAATGTGGATACCGTTTTGGCGCGCCGCCTCCAGGACAGTGGTTCCGGGTTCGACCGAGACGGGGCGCCGGTCGATCGTCAGTTGGATCACGCACAGCACCCCCTTACCAAACGACGGCGTTGAACTTGCAGACGGTGGCGCACGTCCCGCACTTGATGCAGGCCTCGGCGTCGATGTAGAAGGTCTCGGGCTTCCGCACCTCGCCATGGATGGCGTTCACCGGGCAGTTCCGGGCGCACACGTTGCACGCCTTGCACCGCTCCTGGTCGATCCGGAAGTCCGTCAGGGCCTTGCAGCGCCCCGCCGGGCAGTGCTTGTCCCGCACGTGCGCCTCGTACTCCTCACGGAAGTAGCGCAGGGTGGACAGGACCGGGTTCGGCGCGGTCTGGCCCAGGCCGCAGAGCGCGGTGGCCTTGATGCCGTTGGCCAGCCGCTCCAGTTCGTCCAGGTCCTCCAGCGTGCCCTCGCCCTCGACGATGCGGTCCAGGATCTCCAGCATCCGCTTCGTGCCGATGCGGCAGGGCGGGCACTTCCCGCAGGACTCGTCCTGGGTGAACTGCAGGTAGAAGCGTGCCACGTCGACCATGCAGGACTGATCGTCCATCACGATGAGACCGCCGGATCCCATCATGGAGCCGACCTCGTTGAGCGGCTCGTAATCCATGGGGATGTCCAGCATGTGGGCAGGGATGCACCCGCCGGACGGGCCGCCGGTCTGGGCCGCCTTGAAGGGCCGCCCCTTGGGAATGCCGCCGGCCATGCCGTAGACGATCTCCCGGAGGGTGGTGCCGATGGGCACCTCCACCAAGCCGGTGTTCATGACGTTGCCGGCCACGGCGAACACCTTGGTGCCCGGCGACCGCTCCGTGCCCACGCTGCGGAAGGCCTCTGCCCCGTGAAGGATGATGAACGGGACGTTGGCATAGGTCTCGACGTTGTTGTTGAGGGTCGGCTTGCCCCACAGCCCCTTCTGCGCCGGGAAGGGCGGCCGCGGCCGGGGAAGGCCCCGCTGGCCCTCGATGGAGGCGATCAGGGCGGTCTCCTCGCCGCAGACAAAGGCGCCTGCGCCGAGCCGGATGTCGATGTCGAAGCTGAAGCCGGTGCCGAGGATGTTCTCGCCCAGCAGGCCCATCTCGCGGGCCTGCCGGATGGCGATCTCCAGCCGGTGCACCGCGACCGGGTACTCGGCCCGCACGTAGATGTAGCCGTGCTGGGCCCCGATGGCGTACCCGGCGATGGCCATGGCCTCGAGGATGGCGTGCGGGTCGCCCTCGATGATGGAGCGGTCCATGAACGCGCCGGGGTCACCCTCGTCGGCGTTGCAGAGGACGTACTTGACGTCGCCCTCCACCGCGGCCGCCAGCTCCCACTTGCGGCCCGTGGGGAAGCCGCCGCCGCCCCGGCCCCGCAGGCCAGAGCGCTTCACTTCTTCGATCACCTGCGCCGGGGTCATCTCCAGCAGGGCCTTGGCCAGGGCGAAGTAGCGGTCCGCGGCGATGGCCTCCTCGATGCACTCGGGGTTGATGAGGCCGCAGTGGCTGAGGGCCGTGCGGTGCTGCCCCTTGTAGAAGGGCTGGTCCATCATCTTCTCAATGCGGTGCTTCTCCCGGGGGTTGGGGGCGTACAGCAGCGCCTCCACCGGCTGGCCGCCCAGCACGTGCTGCTGGATGATGACCGGCGCGTGCTGCGGCTGCACCTCGCAGTAGAAGGTCTGGCCGGGATAGACCACCACCACCGGTCCCATCCGGCAGAAGCCGAAGCAACCGACGGGAACGACCTTCACCCGTTCGGTCAGGCCCTGGTCCTCCACAGCCTTCTGCAGGGCTGCGACGGTGTTCAGGGACTTGTTGGACTGGCAGCCTGTGCCCGAGCAGACCAGGATGTGCACCTCGGGCGCTTCCGCCAGGTTCACGGCCTGGGCCTGGCGCAGGGCGATGTCGTGTGCGCGCCGGGCCCGCACGGCCTCCAGGTCAGCCAGGGAGCGGATCCGCTGCGATGCCTGAACGGCGGTCATTGCGCCTCACCTCCCACCGGGGCGGCCTCAGCGCCGGCCGGCGCCTGTTCGGCGGCGGCCCGCTGGCGCAGCTCGGCCACCAGCTTCAGGGCTTCACTTTCGGTCATCTTGCCGTGCACCTCGCCGGCCACGGTGACCACGGGGGCCAGGCCGCACGCGCCCAGGCACCGGCAGACCTCGAGCGAGAAGAGCCCGTCGGGAGTGACCTGCCCGGGCTGAATGCCGAGCTCCCGCTCGAACAGGGAGAGGACGCGGCCCGCGCCCTGCACGTAACAGGCGGTACCCATGCAGACATTGATGGGGTACTTGCCCACCGGCGTCAGGGTGAAGTAGTTGTAGAACGTTACGACACCGTAAACCTCGCTCGGAGGCACGTGCAGCGCGGCAGCCACGTGACGCTGCACCTCCTCGGGCAGGAAGCCGAAGATCTCCTGGGCCTTGTGGAGCACCGCGATCAGGTGGTCGGCGGAAGACCGGCCGTCCTGAATGAAGGCGTCCAGTTCGGCGAAGCGGGGATCGTCAGGCGTGATGCCCTGGCAGCAGGATCCGGACATACGCTCACCACCTTGGTCAAGATCTCTAACGAAAGTGGTCTGCTACCTTCTTGTGAAAGAAGGAACGATCATCTCACTTCGATGGTAAATTACCACGTCGCGAGCGGCAAGGCTTCTGCCTGCCTATCTGATGCCTATCTTATGTTTAGTTTGTTTACAAAAGCCATGGGCCTTTTGCACTAGACAGTGAGTAACCCCCCTCCGCTTTGGGGAGGGAGGTCCAGGTGACTAGCCTATGAGATGGTCGATAATGACTGACCGGGTGAGGTAACCCACCGGTTTGCCCTGCTCCACTACGGGCAGCACCTTCCGGTGCTGGCGGAGCATCATCTCTGCGGCCTCCTCCAGCGTGACGTCGGGCGAGATGGTGTCCAGCTGCCGGGTCACCACTTCTCTGAGCGGCTGCACCAGCAGAAGCTCCCGTCCGGCGCCGCGGATCCAGGTGGGCACGGTGTCGCTGTCGGCCCTGGTGGCGCGCCAGACGAGGCGGATCAGGTCGCCCTCGGTCACCAGGCCGTAGAGCGTCCCGTCGCCGCTGACGACCGGAACGAACGTCAGGTTATTCGTGCGCATCGCCTTGAGGGCCATGAAAATCGGATCGGTGGGGGAGAGGGGTGGCACCTGGATCATGGCATCGCGGACCCGGGTCATGTTCGTGAGCCCTCCTTCGCAGCGCCGTGCTACGCGGCGACGTCGATCGAGAGGTGGAGGTTCAGCCTGCCGTGCTGGCAGGCCAGCGGCACGACCACGCGGCTCACGCCCAGGGTCGAGATGCGGGTTTGCGGCCCGATCATGATCGTCGGCGGGGTGATGTCGGCAGAGAGCCCGATTTTCTCCAACTCGGTGCAGGCGCCTCCCGCCACCAGGTTCCCCAGTTCCGCGAGGGCGGAGAGGCCCATCTCAGTAAGCTCCTCCATCGGCTCGCTCACCATCGTCGCGGCGATGGTCCTCGCCGTGGCGAGGTTCAGGCCGAGGAGCAGGGAACCGCGTACTTGGCCGACGAATGAAAGGTAAATTACGACCTCGTCTGTGACGTGTGCGCTAGCCTCCACGCGCAGGCCGGTCCGCTTGATCTCGGACTTCAACTCCTGCGCGAGGTTGTGTTTCGCGGCGGCCAGGAATGCATTGACGACTTCTGCCTTCATTGTGTGAACCTCCGTCTCATCATACCTCTATAATGTTTTGCAGCAGGAAGAGTTACTCCTGCTCGTATTACGTGGCCCGGTCCTGCGGGAGCAGGCCGCGGCTGGCCCAAAGGATTGTTCAGCGGTAAGATAGAGGCAGAGGCGGAGGGAACCGGTATGCCCATGCCCCCTGTGCTTTCGGTCGTCGGCTGCGGCAAATGCGGCAAGACGACCCTGGTGGAACGGCTGGTAGCGGAACTGACGAGGCGCGGCTACAGGGTTGGCACCCTCAAGCACGACGTGCACGGGTTTCAGATGGACCACGAGGGCAAGGACACCTGGCGGCACAGGCAGGCGGGCGCCCGGGCCGTGTGCATCGTCGGCCCCGGCCAGATCGGTCTGGTGCGGTCGGTACCGGCGGGCGAGTTCGGGGTTGCGGACGCCATCGCCCTCCTGGGCCCGGTGGACATCGTGATCGCGGAAGGCTTCAAGCGCGAGCGCTTCCCCAAGGTCGAGGTCTTCAGCAGCGCGCGGAACGAGGGCCGACTGCTCTGCGATGGCGACCCGTCGCTCCTGGCCGTTGCTGGCGATCTCCCGGTGGAGACGGCGCTGCCCAGGTTTGACTGGAACGACATCCCGGCGATCACAGATTTCGTGGAAGAAACACTGCTTCGGCAGCAGGAGGGATAGGTCATGCTGCAGCGCATCGGCCCGATGGAGGTCGCCCTGATCGTTGTCGTCTTGTTGCTGATCTTTGGGCCCTCGAAACTGCCTCAGCTGGGCAAGTCCATCGGCGAGACCATCCGGGAGTTCCGGCGCTCCATGAAGGCCGCACACGACGACGAGGGCAGTTCCGCACAGGAGGAAGAGAAGAAGGGTTAGGGAAGGATGACCACCATGCTCCCGGTTGAGGAGGCCCGTGCGCTGCTGCTGCGGCACGCTCCGCCGCGCCGGGTCGAGACGGTGCCCCTGGAAAACGCGCTGGGTCTCGTCCTGGCCGAGGACCTGCGGGCTGCGGAGCCGCTGCCGGCCTTTCCCCGCTCGGGGATGGACGGATACGCGGTGCGCTCAGCCGATACCCGCAACGCCACCCGTGAGGCGCCCGTGACGCTGCGGCTCGCCGGCGTCATTCCCGCCGGGCATCCGCAGGAGACGGAACTGGCCCCGGGCACCGCCGTGGCGATCATGACCGGCGGCGCCGTTCCGCCGGGGGCCGACGCCGTGGTCCGCCAGGAAGAGGTGCAGGTGAGCGGCGACCGCCTGCAGATTTTCCGCCCCGTGTCGCCGCTGGAGAACGTGGCATGCGTGGGGGAGGACGTCGCCCGGGGGCAGGTGATCCTCACCGCCGGTCGCCGGATCCGCCCCCAGGAGATCGGCCTTTTGGCCGCGCTGGGCATCGTCCAGGTGCCGGTTCTGGCCAGGCCTCGGGTGGGCATTCTCTGCACGGGCGACGAGCTGGTCGGCGCCCACGAGGTACCCGGGCCCGGGCAGATCCGGAATTCCAACGGGCCGCAGATGGCGGCGCTGGTCCGAAGTGCCGGCGGCGTGCCGGTGATGCTGGGGATAGCGTGCGACCGAGCCGACGCCATTGCGGCGGCCCTGCGTCGCTCCGAGGGCTGCGATCTGGTGATCACCACCGGCGGGGTCTCGGTGGGGCGGTTCGACGTGGTCAAGGAGGCGCTCACCGCCATGGGGGCCGAGGTGCTCTTCTGGCGGGTGCGCATCAAGCCTGGCACTCCGGCGTGCGCGGGTCTCCTGCGGGGCCGGCTCGTGATCGGGCTCTCGGGCAATCCGGCAGCGGCTGCCACGGACTTTGACCTGCTGGTGCGCCCCGTGCTCGATTACCTTCTGGGCCGGGAGCGCCTCGGGCTGCGGGAGGCATGGGGCGTCCTCGACCAGCCGGTGGCCAAGCCGTCCGGCCTCACCCGCTTCCTGCGCGCCCGGGCGTACAGCGGGCCGGACGGCCAGCTTCACGTCGACACCGGCATGGCGCAGCGGTCGGGGGTGCTCAGCAGCCTGTGCGACGCCAACGCGTACGCGGTCATTCCCGGTGGCAGCGAGCCCCTGCCGGCCGGGGCGACGGTGCGGGTGCTGCTCCACGACGATGCCGACGTGTATGTTCCTCCGTCCCCGCATGGCGGCTAGCGGTGCACTGGATCTGGTCTGGGGCATGCCCGGGTCCGCGCCCGGGTATTCGGGCGGGGGCGCCTGCGGCGTGCTACTGCCTGGGATTTTGCGATACTTGACGTAAAGCGGTGATGGCATGATAATAATCGTAACTAATGGCCCCATCGTCTAGAGGCCTAGGACACCGCTCTTTCAAGGCGGCGACACGGGTTCGAATCCCGTTGGGGCCACCAGGACCGCGCGACCCGGCGCACTGCGCTCAGACGCCGGGTCTTTTCTTTGCACCTGGTGGAAATCTATTCCTCGTTCGCCAAGTTTCGACAGCATTCGCCAACCGGGGTGGGGTACAATCGGTGCCGCGACATCCTCGCAGGGGGTGAGCTCGTGGCATCGAAGCCAACGGCGAACCGCAGGGAGCCGGAACTGTCCCGCTGGAAGCGCCTCGGGTCGTGGCTGGCCTCCCGGCTGGCCTGGGCGTGGCACCCCTTGTTCTACGCCGGGATCGCCGCAGGGTTCCTCATGGGCCGAACCCACCCCATCAGCCCGGTGGCGCCCTTCGGCATCGCCTTCTACATGGCCGTGTGCGCGGCCGGTTACCGGGGGCTGACGGCGCTCCCCGTGGGGCTGGCGGCCCTCGCCGGCGCGGTGACCGTGCAGCCACTCCCCGTGTTTGCATCCTTTGCCGCCGCTCTCTTGCTGGTGCACGTGCTCGCGGCGGTCGCCCGCGCACTGCCGCAGCACAGGGCCCTGGTGGCTGCCCTGCTGGCTTCCGTCGTGGCGGCGGGGCAGGGGCTCATGCAGGACCCGGCAGCGGACTGGGTTCAGCTGGCTTTCTGGGCGGGCCTTGCCGGAGTGCTGGCTCTCATCTTCACTACTGCAGTCAACGACCTGACGAACGGTCGAGACCAGCTGAGCATCCCCGCCGACGTCTCGGTTCCGGCCATCATCCTCCTGGCGGCGGTCCTCACCGGTCTGCAGGATCTCACCCTCTGGAGCCGCATTTCGTTGCACGGCGCGGCGGCCGGCCTCGCCGTCCTGCTCTGCGCCCACGCCGGCGGCCTGGGGTGGGGCGCTGCGGCCGGCGCGGTGATCGGCATGTCGTCGTTCTTCTCGGTTCTGGCCAACCCGCCTGCTTCGGGCGCGTGGTGGAGCCCTGCGCTGTCCGAGAGCCACGCGATGGCCTATGTGGTCGCCGGCTTCCTGGCCGGCGCGTTCCGGGAGCTGAGAAAGGTCGGCGTGGGGCTCTCCTATGTCTTGGGCTATCTCTCCTACATCATGGCGACGCAGGACCGGGGAGCGGTGCTCGAGTCCATGGCCCTGTCGGCCGTGGCGGCAACCCTGCTTTTCTGGCTAATCCCCTCCCGCTGGGTGACGCGCCTGGCTCAGTCCGCGCGCCCAGCGGAGCAGGCCAGGACGGCTTCCAATGAGGACAAGCCGGCGGCTCCTGTGGAGTCGAGTCTGGTGACGGGAGCGGCGGACCGGCTCCGCACGCTGGCGCAGGTGCTGAAGGAGATCCAGCGGACCTACGCCCAGGTGGCCGCGGTCGGCACGCCGGTCCGGGAGGAGACGGAGAAGCGCTTCCACCACGCTGCCGAACAGGTCTGCCGTTCATGCTCAATGGTCACGCACTGCTGGAAGACGGAAGCGGAGGGCACCCGCCTTCTTTTTGGCGAGCTATGGGAACAGATTGAGCGCGAGGGCCCCCTGCCCATGGCGCCCGCACCGGAGCGGCTGGCGGAGCGGTGCATCCACCCCGAGCAGATCGTGGTCACGCTCAATCACCTGTACGACCTGGAGCGCTCGGGCCGGACCCTGCACCGCCGACTGGAGGAGGGCCGGGCCATCGCGGGCGAATATGTTCAGAACGTTGCCCGCATGCTGGACCGCATGGCGGAAGAGGTGGCAACCGGAGGTCGGAGCCGGTCCAGCATCGCGCCCCTTTACCGGGTCTCCACGGCGGTGGCGCGCATGCCCAAGCGGGGCTGCCACATTTCGGGTGACTCGGTGGCCACGGGCCCCCTCTCCGAGGGGCGCTTCCTGGTAGCGCTGAGCGACGGCATGGGCGTCGGCCGGGAGGCGGCGGTGCAGTCTGGGGAGTCGGTGCGGCTCCTGCAGCAACTCCTGGACGCCGGGTTCAACAGCGAGGTGGCCGTCCGGACCCTCAACTCCGTGCTCCTGCTGCGGGGCCCCAGCGACACCTTTGCCACCGTGGACCTCGCGCTGCTGGACCTCACCACGGGCCGGGCGGAGTTCGTCAAGGTCGGTGCGGCGCCCAGTTTCCTGAAGCGGGGGAACGACGTCACCGTTGTCCGGATGCCCTCGGTGCCGGCGGGTGTTGTCGCCGACGTGGAGGTGGAGCCGGAACACCGGAGCCTGCGGGAAGGCGACATCATCGTCATGGTGAGCGACGGCGTCCTGGACGTGGCCCGGGATGAGGCGGACAAGGAGCGCTGGGTGCTGGAACACCTCGCCCGCGAACAGACAGAGGATCCGGAGGAGCTGGCGGAGCGGCTGCTGGCCCGCGCACTCGACCTGACGTCGGCGCCGGAGGACGACCTCACAGTGGTCGTGGCCCGGGTGGACCGGGCAGAAGGCCACGGCGGTGCGGAGCGGCCGAGGCCCAGGCCCACGGGCGAGTGGGCCCCGGCTCAGCCCGCGCCGCGGGTCAAGCCGAATAAGCGTTGACGCCGGTGCGGCCAGTCGCCGTGGAATGCTCAATGGTACCGGGCAGGGAGGGAATCCCCGGCCAGTGTCGAAACGCAATTCGACACTGACCGGGGATCTGCGTGGGGAGGTGACGCCGTGCCGCTGCTGGACAAGGTGCGCGCCGAACTGCTCAGGCACAGCATGGTGCAGCGCGGCGACCGGGTGGTCGTGGCGGTGTCCGGCGGCCCGGACTCCGTGGCGCTCGCCCACGTGCTGCACCGGCTGGCTCCTGAGTGGGACCTCTCCCTTCATCTGTTCCACATGGAACACGGCCTTCGCGGCGCAGCCTCGCAGGCGGATGCCGCCTACGTGGCGCGGCTGGCCGGCCGCCTGTCGCTTCCGCTGACCACGGTGGTGCTCCAACCGGGTGAACTGGAGCGGGAGCCCGGCTCCCTCGAGGCCAACGCCCGGAAGCGCCGGTATGCGGAGATCCGCCGGCTTGCCGCGACCATCGGGGCACAGCGGGTGGCCACGGGCCACACCAGAAACGATCAGGCTGAGACCGTGCTGATGCGGCTGCTGCGGGGGAGCGGAACCACGGGGCTGGCCGGCATCCCGCCGGTGCGGGCGGAGGATAGATTCACCATTATCCGGCCGCTGCTTGGCTGCACGCGCACAGAAATCGAAGAGTACTGCCAGATCCACGAACTGGACCCTCGCCTTGATACGTCCAATCTGCAGCACGACTTCCTGCGGAACCGCATCCGGCACGAACTGTTGCCTTACCTGTCCGAGCACTACAACGGCGCGGTGGTGGACAACCTGGCCCAGGTCGCGGAACTGCTGCGGGAGGAAGACCGGTTGCTGACCGAACTGGCGCTGGAGGCGCGCACCCGCTGCGGCTGGCGCGAGGAGCAGACGCCGTCCGGGGAACGTGTTGTCGAACTGGACGGCCCCGCGCTCCTGCGGCAGCCGCTGGCGCTGGCTCGCCGGGTCGTGCGGATGGCCGTACAGCAGGTGGCAGGAGGGGAGTACGCTCCCGGGCTTCCCACGGTGAGCCGCGTGCTGGATCTGGCCGCGCGCTCGCAGGGCAGCCATCAGGCCCACCTGCCGCAGGGCGTCTGTCTCACCGTGACGTACGGCCGCTGTCGCTTTGCGCGCGCGGGGGGCGGTCCGTCGACGGCGACGGATCTGGCGCAGAAGCTCTGGCCGCTGGCGCCGGAGGGCGAGACGGCGATCGCCGAGCTGGGCCTCAGGGTGCTCACCGAGGTGTTGCCTGCCTCGGCCGTTCCGGCGAGGGAGCCAGCGAACGAAGGCTGGTTCGATCGCGACCTGCTGCCGGGGCCGCTGGCGGTCCGCCTGCGGCGGCCGGGTGACAGGCTGTGGCCGGTCGGTATGGAAGGTTCGAAGAAGCTACAAGATATTCTAGTGGACGCGAAGGTACCCAGAGCGCAGCGCGACCGGCTACCGCTCGTGGTCGCCGCAGAAGAGGTGGTCTGGGTGCCGGGGCTGAGGCGCGATAGGCGCTTCCGCCCGAATGCGGCCACGCGCACGGTGGTGCGGGTGGTCGTGGTGCGGGAGCCGCAGGAGGTCTCCGCTGAATGAGCCGCTGCAGGGTGTACGGTTGCTCCAGTCCGTCAAATATGGTAGACTGAACAAGTATCTCTACGGGCTTCACGACCGACTCAGATAATGAAGAAGTATCTCTGCGTGCCCTGACTTGATTGCCCTTGGAAGGAGGGGCCTGGCAGTTTTGAACAAGCTATTTCGCAGCCTTGCCTTTTATATGCTGATACTGGTCATCTCAGTGGCGATTGCTGTCCAACTGGGAGGGACCACCCAGCAGGCCACCCGCCTGATGTACTCGGATCTGATCCAGTACATTCAGGAGGGGCAAGTTAAGAAAATTGTCGTGAGTGGCTCATACGCCGAGGGCGAACTGGTCACCGGTGAGAAGTTCACCGTCCAGGTGCCCACTGGCGCCAGCCAGGCGCCCCTGATCCAGGAGTTGCAGCAGCGGCCGGAGATTCAGTTCGATTACCGTCAGGACAACACGTCCGGCATCTGGGCGATCCTGTTGCAGACACTGGTGCCGGTGGTACTGGTGCTCCTGGCATTCTTCTTTATCATGCAGCAGACCCAGGGCTCCGGGAACCGGGTCATGCAGTTCGGGAAGAGCCGGGCGCGCCTGGTGACGGATGACCGCAAGCGGGTGACCTTCGACGATGTGGCGGGCATTGACGAGGTGAAGGAGGAACTGGCGGAGATCGTCGACTTCCTCAAGCACCCGAAGCGCTACATGGAGTTGGGCGCCCGCATCCCCAAGGGCGTTCTGCTGTACGGACCGCCCGGAACCGGCAAGACCCTGCTCGCCAAGGCGGTGGCCGGTGAGGCCGGCGTGCCGTTCTTCTCCATCTCCGGTTCCGACTTCGTCGAGATGTTCGTCGGCGTTGGCGCAAGCCGCGTGCGTGACCTGTTCGAGCAGGCGAAGAAGAACTCGCCCTGCATCGTGTTCATCGACGAGATTGACGCCGTGGGTCGTCAGCGCGGCGCCGGCTACGGCGGCGGGCACGACGAGCGGGAGCAGACGCTGAACCAGCTTTTGGTGGAGATGGACGGCTTCTCCCCGAACGAAGGCATCATCATCATCGCGGCCACGAACCGGCCCGATGTGCTCGACCCGGCGCTGCTCCGCCCCGGCCGGTTCGACCGGCAGGTGGTGATCGACCGCCCGGACCTGAAGGGGCGCCTCGCCATCTTCAAGGTGCACGCCAGGGGCAAGCCGCTGGACGACGACGTGGACCTGGAGATCCTGGCCAAGCGCACCCCGGGCTTCACTGGCGCGGATATCGCCAACCTCATGAACGAGGCGGCGCTCCTGGCTGCGCGGCGGCGTAAGAAGAAGATCAGCATGCAGGATCTTGAAGACGCGATCGATCGCGTGCTGGCTGGCGGGCCCGAGCGGCGTTCCCGCGTGATCTCGGAGCGGGAGAAGCGGGTCACTGCCTGGCACGAGGCCGGGCACGCGGTGGTCGGCCACATGCTGCCGCACATGGATCCGATCCACAAGATCACCATCATCCCGCGCGGCCGGGCCATGGGTTACACCATGTTCCTGCCGGTGGAGGATCGCTACAACATCTCCAAGTCGGAGATCCTCGACCGCATGACGATGGCACTGGGCGGCCGGGCCGCTGAGGAGATCACCTTCGGCGAGATCACCAGCGGCGCCCACGACGACATCGAGCGCACCACCCAGTGGGCGCGCCGGATGGTCACCGAATGGGGCATGAGCGAGAAGCTCGGGCCGCTCACCTATGGCATGAAGCAGGACGAGGTCTTCCTGGCCCGCGACATGACCCGCATCCGCAACTACTCGGAAGAGGTCGCCGGCCTGATCGACGAGGAGGTCCGCAAGTTCGTCCACATCGCCTATCAGCGGGCCCTGAAGATCCTGACCGAGCACAAGGATGCCCTGGACCGGGTCTCCGAGATCCTGCTGGAGAAGGAGACCCTGGAGGGCAAGGAACTGGAGGAACTGCTGGCACAGCTGCTGCCGCCCCGGCCCAAGCCGGAGCCACCCAAGCCGCGTCTGCTCAGCAGTGGCGCCTCGCAGGTGGCCCCTGCCTTCTAGTCGGCGCTCCACACCCCCGCCCTCTGCAGGCGGGGGTTTTCTTGCAGGGAGGGAGAAAGAATGGGGCGTGCGTACGCGGGATATCCGATGCCTTCGTGTCATGCCCTGGTCATGGACGGCGACCGCGTGCTTCTGGTGCGGCGGGCGCATCCGCCGCTGCAGGGCTACTGGGGCCTGCCCGGCGGCCGCGTAGAGCTGGGTGAGACCGTGACGGAGGCGCTGCTGCGGGAGGTGCGGGAGGAGACGGGCCTCACGGTTACCATCGACCGTTATCTCGGCTACGTGGACGCGATCGACCGGGACGAGGCTGGGCGGGTACGTTACCACTACGTGGTGCAGTACTTCGCGGCCCGGCCGGCCGGTGGAACGCTGGCGGCGGCCGACGATGCGGCCGACGCGCGCTGGGTGAGGCTCGCGGAAATCCCGGCGCTGCAGGTCAGCGATGCCGTGGAGTGGTGCCTGAGGCGGGCGGGCGTGTACGAGTCGCTCTGACACTGGGCAGACTATCGCCTGTGGAAGGAGGGTTCCGTTTGGCCGACCGGTTTACCCGTTACCCCCTCGGCGAGGGCGTAAACTTCTATGTGCAGCCGACGACCAAGTTCAAGACCACATCGGTGTATGTCTACTTCCACATGCCGCTGGAGCCGGTGACCGTCACGTACAATGCCCTGCTGCCCATGGTGCTCGCCCGGGCCTCGGCGGACTACCCCACCACCGCCGCGCTTTCCCGGCACCTGGATGAGCTGTACGGCACCTCCTTCGGGGTGGACGTGGCCAGGCGGGGCGAGGTCCAGTCCATCGTCTTCCGGATGGAGGTGGCCGGCGACCGGCATATTCCCGGCGAACAGGGCCTGCTCCTGAGGGCGCTGGACGTGCTGGGCGGCATCATCACCCGCCCGCTGGTGGTGGGTGACGGCTTCAAGCCGGAGTACGTGGAGCAAGAGCGCACCAACCTGCGGCAGATCATCGAGGGGCTCATCAACGACAAGCGGCGTTACGCCATGGTGCGTTGCACGGCGGCCATGTGCGAGGGGGAGGCCTTTGCGCTGCACCGGCTCGGCCGGGTGGAGGACCTGGAGGGGGTGACGCCCCGGTCGCTGCTGGAACACCACAGGAGGGTCCTCAGCGAGGCACCGGTAGATGTGTTCGTCCTGGGCGACGTGGACCCCGAACGCCTGCAGGAGGAGGTGGCGAAGCGGCTGCCGCTGCCTGCCGGTTCGCGCCGGTTCCCCGACACGGTGGTCAAGCGGAGCCCCGACCGCCCGGTGCGCGATGTGGTGGAGCGCATGGACGTGAACCAGGGCGTGCTGGTCATCGGCTTCCGCACCGGCATCACGCTGCGGGACGAGCTGTACTTCCCGATGCTGGTGGCCAACGGAGTGCTGGGCGGGTTTGCGCACTCCAAGCTCTTTCAGGAGGTGCGCGAGAAGAACTCGCTTGCCTACTTCGCTTACTCCGCCATCGAAACGGTGAAGGGCGTGGGTTTCATGTACGCCGGCGTGGAGTTTGCCGACGCAGAGCGGTGCAAGGCGATCATGTTGGAACAGCTCCGTGCGGTGCAGGACGGAGCGATTTCGGACGCGGAGATGGAGACGACCATAGCCACCCTGGTAAACGACATGCTGAGCGCGGCCGACCGGCCCGAGGCAATGGCGGAGCTGGCCGTGGACCAGGTGTTCTCGGGACGGGACCTTACCATCGACGACCGGGTCGCCCGCTTCCGGCAGGTCACCCGGGAGCAGGTGGCCGAGGCGGCCCGCCACTTCACGCTGGATACTGTCTACCTGCTCACCAGGAAGGAAGGGGGAGCGTAGGCCATGGAAAAGCAGTCTGACCCCCTCCTGCGGGATGAGCTCTACATGGAGCGGCTGGAAAACGGGCTGACGGTGGCTGTGCTGGTGAAGCCGGGCTACCGGCAGATGACCGGGCGCCTGGCGGTGCATTACGGCTCCGTGGACAGCCGGTTCGTCAACCCGGAGACGGGCGAGGCGGTGCACGTGCCCGACGGGATTGCCCACTTCCTCGAGCACAAGCTCTTCGAGAGCCCCGAGGGCAATGTGGCCGACCGGTTCGCCGAACTGGGCGCCGAGTCCAACGCCTACACAACGCACACCCACACCGTGTACTACTTCACCACGACGGACCACTTCTGGTCCTGCCTCGACCTGCTGCTCAACTTCGTCCAGGATCCCTACTTCACGGCCGAGTCGGTGGCCAAGGAGCAGGGCATCATCGAGCAGGAGATCCGCATGTACCTGGACGATCCCGGCTGGCGCTCCTCGGCCAACCTGCTGGAGGCGCTCTACGTCAGACACCCGGTGCGCATCGACATCGCAGGCACAGTCGAGTCGATCCGCGCGATCGACCCGGACTTGCTCTACCTCTGCCACCGCATCTTCTACCACCCGTCCAACATGGTGCTCTTCGTCGCCGGCGACCTTGCCCCCGCCGAGGTGGTGGAGCGTGTCCGCCAGGCCTTCGCCGGACGCCGCTACCCCGCGCAGGCGGGCATCCAGCGCCTCCTGCCGCAAGAGCCGCCCGTGATCGCCGAGCGCCGGCGGATGCAGGAGCTGGTGGTGAGCCAGCCCATCCTGCGGCTGGGGTTCAAGGAGAAGGAAGTCGGCCTCACCGGCAGGGCGCTGCTGGAGCGGGACCTCACGACGTCCCTGATCCTGGACGTGGTGGTCGGCCGGGGCTCGGCCCTCTACACGCGGCTGTACGAGGCCGGTCTGATCGACCAGCGCTTCGGCTTCGAGCATGTGCCGGAGGTCACCTTCGGCCACACCTACCTGACCGGTCCCACGCCGGACCCGGCCGAACTGGAGGCCAGGCTGCTGGCGGGCTTCCACCAGGCCCAGGAGCAGGGGCTGGCCGCGGACGACTTCGAGCGCGCCCGGCGGAAGCTCATCGGCCGCGTGATCAACCTGATGAACGACCTGGACAGCGTGGCGTTCCTGTTCGCAGACGGCTTCTTCAAGGAGATCCGTCTGTTCGACCTGCTGCCCACCCTGGACTCGCTCACGCTGGAGGCGGCCAACGAGCGGCTGCGCAACCACTTCGACCCGAACCTGGCCGCGGCGTCGGTTATCTACCCGAGGCGGTAGAGCCGGGCCGCTTTCGGCCTGCCCCGGCTGTGACACCGCACTGGACGCCTGAAGGAAGGATGCTCGGCGCCGCCGCGTAGTACCTGGGCTAGACTATTTGAGTGCTAAGGTTGGATGTTCGATTCCGGCGGTCTGATATATTCTCAAGACGTAGGCGATCACTTGGGTCGGCTGAGGCCACTGTCAGCGGTTTGATCCCCCAATCAGGCCCCTGACGTTGCAGTAGTCGACCAGCTTTCTCTCTCCAACGGAGTCATTCGGTCGACCCAAGGGTCACCCACCGCTCACCCTCCTTTGTTCCGGTCCTCAGCCTTCCCCCACGGGTTGAGGACAACCCTCCCCTTTGCCGTAGCCAGCGTCCTCCCCCCACGGGACGCTGGCTCCCCTTTTTGGGGCTGGTTTTGGCGTTGGGCCCCGGCGTGACCGGCCCGCGATGCCCTGGGAGACCGTCACCTGAGCCTTCCCGCCGCGGCCTTCACGGAACTCTTGGGCCACAACCGCCGTGCGTTGCACGAGTCGGAGACAGGTGCCTCAAGGAATGACAGGCAAGAAGCCGCCTATCTTGTGGTAGGCGGCTTTCCCGTTCCCCCGGCGTCGCTGATGGTCCGCCGGCAACCATCGTTCCCCCATCGCACTGCACACCGCTCACTTCCCACCGCTTTAAAGCGCCACCGTACTCGTTTGCCTCCCGCGATTGCCGCTTCCTATAATGGAGGCAGGCTAGAGCGGGAGGTCTTTTTCATGTCTACTGTGGAACTCGGCGCACACTTGGGCCTCCCGGAGGTGGTGGCCGTTGCCCGGCAGGGCGCCAGGGTGGTGCTTCCTCCCGCCGTACGGGAGCGGGTGGCCAGAGGAAGCGCGATGGTGTCCCAGCTGGTACAGCAGCGGCGGCCGGTCTATGGTATTACCACCGGTTTCGGGAAGTTCAGTGACGTAACCATATCCCCTGAGGAGACGGCTGCGCTGCAGCGCAATCTCCTGATGAGCCACGCCTGCGCGGTGGGCGATCCGCTGCCGCAGGAGGTGGTGCGGGCGATGCTGCTCCTGCGAGCCCAGGCGCTCTCCCATGGGCATTCGGGCATCCGGGTGGAGACCCTGGAACTGCTCGTCAAATTCCTCAACCTGGGAGTTGTGCCTGTCGTGCCAGAACAGGGCTCGCTGGGGGCAAGCGGCGATCTGGCGCCCCTGGCGCACATGAGCCTGCCTCTGATCGGGCTGGGGGAGGCCTACGTGAACGGCGAGCGCCTCCCGGGCGCCGAGGCGCTGGCGCGCGTCGGGCTGGAGCCGGTGACGCTCACCGCCAAGGAGGGGCTGGCCCTCATCAACGGCACGCAGGCGATGACCGCCCTGGGCTGCCTGGGCGTGTACGACGCGCAGACCTTGCTCAAGACGGCGGACATTGCGGCAGCACTCACGGCGGAGGCCCTGGGGGCGATTCCGGCGGCCTGGGACCCGCGCATTCAGAAGCTGCGCCTTCACCCGGGCCAGCAGGCGACCGGCCGGAACCTGCGGCGGCTCGTGGAAGGGTCCCGGCTCGTGACCCGGCCGGGCCAGGTGCGCACGCAGGACCCCTACACGCTGCGCTGCCTGCCGCAGGTGCACGGGGCCAGCCGCACGGCCGTGGCGCACGTCGCAGAGGTGCTCGGCTGGGAGATGAACGCCGTCACGGATAACCCGCTGCTCTTCCCCGAGGAGGGCGAGGTCATCTCGGGCGGGAACTTCCACGGCCAGCCCGTGGCGCTGGCCCTGGACTACCTGGCCATTGCGGTGGCGGAACTGGCAGACATCGCCGAGCGGCGCATCGAGCGGCTGGTCAACCCGCAGCTGTCGGGCCTGCCGGCCTTCCTGACCAGCAACGGCGGCCTGCACTCGGGGCTGATGATCACCCAGTACACCGCTGCCTCCCTGGTGAGCGAGAACAAGGTGCTGGCTCATCCCGCCAGCGTGGACTCGATCCCCTCCAGCGCCAACCAGGAGGACCACGTCTCCATGGGCACGACCGCGGCACGGAAGGCGCGGAAGGTGATGGCCAACGTGCGGCGGGTGCTGGCCATCGAGCTGCTGTGCGCCGCTCAGGCGCTGGAATTCCGGGGGCCGGAGCGGCTGGCCCCGGCGACCCGTGCCGCCTACGAGGCGGTGCGGCAGCGGGTGGCCCCGCTGGATGGCGACCGGGTGATGACGCCGGACATCGAGAGCCTGGCGGAGATGGTGCACAGCGGCGAACTCGTCAGTGCGGTAGAGAAGGTGATCGGCGAGCTGGAATAGCGGCGCTCACGCAGCGCCGATGAGTCCACGTTAAGGGGGTACTGGCATGACCCGAACGGTTCGCGCGCCGCGCGGCACGGCGCTCTCGTGCAAGGGGTGGCAGCAGGAGGCTGCCCTCCGGATGCTCATGAACAACCTGGATCCGGAGGTTGCCGAACGCCCGGAGGACCTGGTGGTCTACGGCGGCCGGGGCAAGGCGGCCCGCTCCTGGGAGGCATTCGACGCCATCGTGAGGGCCCTGCGCTCGCTGGAAGATGACGAGACGCTTCTGGTGCAGTCCGGCAAGCCGGTGGCGATCTTCCGCACGCACCGGTTCGCCCCGCGGGTCTTGATCGCCAACTCCAATCTGGTGGCTCACTGGGCGACCTGGGATCACTTCTGGGAGCTGGAGCGCAAGGGCCTGATCATGTTCGGCCAGATGACGGCCGGTTCCTGGATCTACATCGGCACCCAGGGGATCCTCCAGGGCACCTACGAGACCTTTGCCGAGGCCGCCCGCCAGCACTTCGGCGGCAGCCTGAAGGGCAGGCTGGTCCTGACGGCAGGGCTCGGCGGGATGGGCGGTGCGCAACCCCTTGCGGTCACGATGAACGAGGGCGTCGCCATCGTGGTGGAGGTGGACGAGGCGCGCATCCGGCGCCGGCTGGAGCACCGCTACCTCGACCGCATGGCCTCCACGCTGGACGAGGCGCTGGCGCTCGCCGAGGAGGCCCGCAGAAAGGGCGAGCCGCTCTCCATCGGCCTGCTCGGCAACGCCGCCGAGGTCTTCCCCGAGTTCGTCCGCCGCGGGATCATCCCGGATGCGGTGACCGACCAGACCTCGGCCCATGACCCCCTGAACGGCTACGTTCCCGCCGGCCTCACCCTCGAAGAGGCCGTGGCGCTGCGCCGATCCGACCCTGGCGAGTACGTCCGCCGGGCCAAGGCCTCCATGGTCGTCCACGTGCAGGCGATGCTGGACCTGCAGAAAGCCGGGGCCGTCGTTTTCGATTACGGCAACAACATTCGGCAGCAGGCCTACGATGCCGGGCTCAAGAACGCCTTCGACTTCCCGGGCTTTGTGCCGGCCTTCATCCGCCCGTTGTTCTGTGAGGGCAAGGGCCCGTTCCGCTGGGTGGCGCTCTCCGGCGACCCCGAGGACATCTACAAGACCGACCGCGCCATCATGGAACTCTTCCCTGAAAACGAGTCGCTGCACCGCTGGCTGCGGATGGCGCAGCAGAAGATCCACTTTCAGGGCCTGCCGGCGCGCATCTGCTGGCTGGGCTACGGCGAGCGGGTGCGGGCCGGGCTGAAGTTCAACGAGATGGTGGCCAGCGGGGAGCTCGCGGCCCCCATCGTGATCGGACGGGACCACCTGGACGCCGGCTCCGTGGCGTCGCCCAACCGCGAGACTGAGGGCATGAAGGACGGCTCCGACGCGATCGCCGATTGGCCGCTGCTCAACGCACTGGTCAACACGGCGGCCGGGGCCAGCTGGGTCTCGATCCACCATGGCGGCGGCGTGGGCATCGGCTACAGCCAGCACGCCGGCATGGTGGTGGTGGCCGACGGCACCCCTGAGGCCGCCGACCGGATCGAGCGGGTGCTGACCACGGATCCGGGCCTGGGAGTCGTGCGCCACGCCGACGCCGGGTATGAGAAGGCCATCGCCGTGGCGAAGGAGCGGGGCATCCGCATGCCGATGCTCGAGTGAGCGGCGGGACCGTGAGACGTGGGCAGGGGGCCAAAGGAGGCGCTGCGATGAACCCCAACGCCGTCGTGGAGTGCGTGCCCAACTTCAGCGAGGGACGCCGGCCGGAGGTGATCGAGGCGATCGCCGGGGCCATTGCCGCACAGGGCGTGAAGGTGCTCTCGGTGTCCAGCGACGCCGACCATAACCGGTGCGTCATCACGTTCATCGGCGGACCTGAGGCGGTGGCGCGGGCGGCCATCCGGGGGGCCGAGGTGGCCATCCGGCTGATCGACCTCAACCACCACCGGGGCAGTCATCCGCGCATGGGTGCGGTGGACGTGATCCCTTTCGTGCCGGTCTCCGGCTGTGACATGACCGACTGCGTGGCCCTGGCACGCCAGGTGGGCGAGGCGCTGGGGCAGATGGGGCTGCCGGTCTACCTGTACGAGGCGGCGGCCACCCGGCCCGACCGGCGCAATCTGGCCGACGTGCGGCGGGGCGAGTTCGAGGGGCTGCGGGAGCTGATCGGCAAGGACCCCGACAAGAAGCCCGACTTCGGCCCCGAGGCCATTCACCCCACCGCGGGCTGCGTGGCGGTGGGCGCCCGCATGCCGCTCATCGCCTTCAACGTGAACCTGGGCACATCGGACCTCTCGATCGCCAAGAAGATCGCCCGGGCCGTGCGTGGGTCCAGCGGCGGGCTGGTGCACTGCAAGGCCCTGGCGGTACCGCTGGCCGAGCGGGGCCAGGTGCAGGTGAGCATGAACATGGTCAACTACAAGGAGACGCCCCTGCACCGGGCCTTCGAGCTCATCCGCCTGGAGGCCGAGCGGTACGGCGTCCCCGTTGTGGGGTCTGAAATTGTCGGCCTGGTGCCGATGGACGCCCTGGTGGGCGTGGCCCGGCACTACCTCAGACTGGAGGGCTTCAAGAGCGACCAGGTGCTGGAGAAGCGACTCCTGGAGGTCATGGAGTGATGGCGATGGAGTCGGTGGACCTGCTCATCGTGGGAGCCAGCGAACTGGTGACCATGGCCGGGGGGCCCCGGCGGGGCGACCGACTGAAGGACCCGGCCGCCATTCCCGGTGGCGCCCTGGCGGCGCGGCAGGGCCGCATTGTGGCCGTGGGCCCCAGCGACGAGGTGCTGGCGGCCGTCAGCACCGGTCCCGACACCCTCGTCATCGACGCCCGGGGACGCGCCGTCATTCCCGGGTTCGTCGACCCGCACACGCACCTCTGCTTCGCCGGCGACCGGGCGGAGGAGTTCGCCCTGCGCCTCGGCGGCGCCACCTATCAGGAGATCGCCGCCAGGGGCGGCGGCATTCTGAACACCGTGCGGGCCACCCGGGCGGCCAGCCAGGCCGAACTGGAGGCCCTGGGCCTGGAGCGGCTCAACCGGCTGGCCCTCTCGGGCACCACCACCGTAGAGGTGAAGTCCGGCTACGGCCTGAGCACGGCGGACGAGCTGAAGCAGCTGCGGGCCATCCGCGCGCTGGACCGGCGCCACCCTCTCACCGTGGTGCCCACCTTCATGGGCGCCCACGAGGTTCCGCCGGAGTACCGGGACCGGCCGGGGGCTTACGTGGACCTGCTGGTGGAGGAGATGCTGCCCGCGGTTGCCGCCGAGCCCGGCCTGGCCCGCTTCGCCGACGTCTTCTGCGAGCAGGGCGTCTTCTCGGTGGCCGACTCCCGCCGCATCCTGCAGCGGGCCCGGGAACTGGGGTTTGCCGTGAAGGTGCACGCCGACGAGCTTTCGGACCTGGGCGGTGCTTCTCTGGCGGCCGAGGTGGGGGCCATCAGCGCCGAGCACCTGCTGCACGCCTCCGACGAGGGGCTGCGGCGGCTGGCCGCCGCAGGAACGGTGGCGGTGTGCCTGCCCGGCACGTCATTCAGCCTCATGAACGCCCCCTACGCCCGGGCCAGGCGCATGGTGGAGCTGGGATGCACCGTGGCCCTGGGCAGCGACTTCAACCCGGGTTCGTGCCCGGTCTACGCGATGCCGTTCATCATCACCCTGGCCTGCATGCACCTGAAGCTCGACCCCAGCGAGGCCCTGGCGGCCGCGACCATCAACGCGGCCGCGGCCATCGGCCTGGAGGCGGAGGTGGGCTCCCTCGAGGTGGGCAAGCTGGCGGATGTGGTGATCCTCTCGTGCACGAGCCACCGGCACATCCCCTACCACATGGGCATGGGCGTGGTGGCACAGGTGGTGAAGCAGGGGCGCCTGATCGTGGACGACGGGCGGCTGGTCAGGAGGTAGGCGCATGCAGATTCGGGAGCAGACGATTGCGGCCTTCTGTGAAGAACTCGGCGCGGCCACGCCGGCCCCCGGGGGCGGGGCGGTCGCCGCCGTGGCCGGCGCGCTCGGGGCGAGCCTGGCAGCCATGGTCGGCGGGCTTACCTGCGGGCGTGAGAAGTTCCGGGCGGTGGAGGCGGAGATGACCGCGCTGAAGGATGAGGCCCGGCGGGAGGCCGACGCGCTCCTCGCCCTGGCGGACGCCGACCAGGCCGCCTTTACCCAGGTGATGGCCGCCTTCGGCCTGCCCAGGGGCACGCCGGAGGAGAAGGCGGAGCGGCAGCGCGCCGTGCAGGCGGCCTACCAGACGGCAACCCGCACGCCGCTGGAGACCATGGAGCGCTGCCTCGCGGTGATGCGCCACGCCCTGGCGGCGGTGGAGCGAGGCAACCAGAATGCCCTGAGCGACGGCTGTGCGGGCTTCTTGCTCGCCGCGGCCGGCTTCGAGGCGGCGCTGTGGAACGTGGCCATCAACCTGGGGTCGATCAAGGACGAAAGCTTCCGCCAGGACGCCCTGGCGGCGGTGGACCGTCTGCGCCGGGAGCAGGAGGAGGTGCAAGAGGCGTTCCGGCGTGCAGTGGGGGATCCCGTCAGCCGGTTCGTGACTCGGCCGTAACGGCGCGGCGGGGTTTGGCGAGAAGGGGCGCCGGGGCGCCGGACCGCCGGGGTACAGGGGGAACAGGCCCTGGCAACGGGCGGCGTCCACCGCGGCGCAGCGGTGGGGGACTGCCGGATCGCTCAGGCAGCAGGAACTGGCGTACCAGGGGAATCCAAACCGGAGGAGGTAAGGAACTTGCTGTCGGACATCGCAATCGCGCAGCGCGCACACCTGCTACCGATCACCGCGGTGGCGGAGCAGGTCGGTCTCGGCCCCGACGACCTGGAGCTGTACGGTCGCTACAAGGCCAAGATTGCCCCGCACGTCTGGGAGCGGGTGAAGTCGAACCCTGACGGCCGCCTGATCCTGGTGACGGCCATCAACCCCACTCCCGCCGGGGAAGGCAAGACCACCGTCACCGTCGGCCTCGGGCAGGCCATGCGCCGCATCGGCAAGCGGGCGATCATCGCGCTCCGGGAGCCCTCGCTGGGGCCCGCCTTCGGCGTGAAGGGTGGCGCGGCCGGGGGCGGCTACGCCCAGGTGGTGCCCATGGAGGAGATCAACCTCCACTTCACCGGCGACTTCCACGCCGTCACCTCCGCCAACAACCTGCTCGCGGCGATGATCGACAACCACCTGCACCAGGGGAACGCGCTGGGGCTTGACCCTCGCCAGATCACCTTCAAGCGGGTCCTGGACATGAACGACCGGGCCCTCCGCTCCGTGGTGATCGGGCTGGGCGGGAAGAACGGCGGCGTGCCGCGCCAGGAGGAGTTCATGATCACCCCGGCCTCCGAGGTGATGGCCGTGCTCTGCCTGGCCTCGGACCTGGCCGACCTGCGGCGGCGCTGCGGCGAGATCATCGTCGGCTACACCTACGACGGCACCCCCGTGCGCGCAAGCCAACTCAAGGCCGAAGGCGCGATGGCGGCCCTCCTGAAGGAGGCCATCAAGCCCAACCTGGTGCAGACCCTGGAGAACACCCCGGCCCTGGTGCACGGCGGTCCCTTCGCCAACATCGCCCATGGCTGCAACACCGTGGTCGCCACCCGCCTGGGGCTGAAGCTGGCGGATTACGTCATCACGGAGGCCGGCTTCGGCGCCGACCTGGGGGCCGAGAAGTTCATCGACATCAAGTGCCGCCTTGCCGGGCTCAAGCCCGACGCGGTGGTGCTGGTGGCCACCATCCGCTCGCTGAAGATGCACGGCGGGCTGAAGAAGGACGAGCTGGGCCGGGAGGACCTGGAAGCCCTGCGCCGGGGCAGCGCCAACCTCCTGCGCCATCTGCGCAACATCACCGAGGTGTTCGGTCTGCCGGCCGTGGTGGCCATCAACCGGTTCGCCGCGGACACGGAGGATGAGATCCGCCTGCTCAAGGAGCTGGTGGAGGAGGCCGGCAGCACGGCCGTCGTGGCCGACGTGCACGCCCGCGGCGGCGAGGGCGGCATCGAACTGGCCCGCCGCGTGGTGGAGCTGGTGGAGGAGCCCTCCCACTTCCGCTTCGTCTATGACGACGAGGACAGCCTCAAGACGAAGATTGAGAAGGTGGCCACGCGCATCTACGGCGCCGACGGCGTCGACTTCAGCCGCGAGGCCAGCCGCATGCTGAAGAAGCTGCAGAACGAGGGCTTCGGTCGGGCGCCGGTCTGCATTGCGAAGACGCAGTACTCCTTCTCTGACGATCCCAAGAAGCTCGGCGCGCCCACCGGCTGGCGGCTGACCGTGCGAGAGGTGCGGCCGAGCGGCGGTGCGGGGTTCGTGGTGGCCATCACCGGCGAGATCATGACCATGCCGGGCCTGCCGCCGGTTCCGGCGGCCGAGGCCATCGACGTGGACGCGGACGGCCGGATCACGGGACTCTTCTGATTCGGGCAGGGACGAGCGAGGGCCGGGGCGAATCACTCCCCCGGCCTTCCTGTAGTTACGGGAACGAGGTGAGCGGGTCATGTGGCGAATTCCCTGCGGCGGGCGCATCCTCGAGGTGGGCCGGCGCACCCTGATCATGGGCATTCTGAATGTGACGCCCGACTCGTTCTCCGACGGTGGCCGTTGGCCGGAACCGGAGCAGGCGGTGGCCCGCGCCCTGCAGATGCTGGAAGAGGGGGCGGACATCATCGACGTCGGCGGCGAGTCGACCCGCCCCGGCCACACGCCGGTGCCGGCGGAGGAGGAGCGGCGCCGGGTGCTGCCTGTCATCCGGGCGCTCCGGCGGGCGGCCCCGGATGCCTTCATCTCGGTGGACACTCAGAAGGCGGAGGTGGCGGCGGCTGCGCTGGCGGCAGGGGCGGACATCCTGAACGACATCTGGGGGCTGCAGGGCGACCCGGAGATGGTTGCCGTGGCCGCCAGACACCGTTGCCCGGTCGTGGTGATGCACAACCAGAAGGGCACCGCGTACCAGGACCTGATCCAGGATATCACCGCCTTTTTCCGACGCTCCCTCGACCTGGCGGCTCAGGCCGGGCTCCCGGGGGACTTCCTCATCCTGGATCCCGGCTTCGGCTTCGGCAAGACCCCGGACCAGAACCTGGAGGTCATCCGGCGGCTGGGCGAGTTCCGGGTGCTGAACCGGCCGCTGCTCCTGGCCACCAGCCGCAAGTCGACCATCGGAAAGGTGCTGGGGGGGCTGCCGCCGGGGGAGCGGCTGGAGGGAACGGCGGCGACGGTGGCCATCGGGATCGCCAACGGCGCCGATATCGTGAGGGTACACGACGTGCGCGCGATGAAGCGGGTCGCGCAGATGGCCGATGCCATCGTGCGCCCCGGGCGCGGGGCCTGAAAGGGTGAGACAGAGCTTGGATCGCATCGTGCTCTCTGGCATGCGCTTCTACGGCTACCACGGCGTCCTGCCCGAGGAGACGAAGCTGGGGCAGGAGTTCCTGGTGGATGCGGAGCTCTTCCTGGACCTGCGGCGGGCGGGGGAGCAGGACGACATCCGGCAGACGGTGAACTACGGCAAGGTCTACCGCACGGTCAAGGCGATCGTGGAGGGAACCCCCGTCAAGCTGATCGAGGCCCTGGCGGAGCGCGTGGCGGCCCAGGTGCTGGAGCAGTACCCGGGCGTCGCCGCTGTGACGGTGCGCGTGCACAAGCCGCGGGCCCCGATTCCCGGCACCCTCGCCGGCGTGATGGTGGAGATTCACCGGAGGCGGGACCCGTGACGCACGCCTACGTCTCGCTGGGGGCCAACATCGGCGATCCGGAGGCACAGCTGGTCACCGCTCTGCGCCGCCTGGACGCCAGCCCCGGGGTGCGGCTGGTGAGCGTGAGCGGCCTCTATCGCACCGCGCCGCAGGGGAGGACGGACCAGCCGGACTTCCTCAACTGTGCCGCCTGCCTCGAGACCACGCTTGCGCCCCTCGAGCTGCTGGACCTGACGCAGGCCGTCGAGGCGGACCTGGGCCGCGTCCGGAAGGAGCGGTGGGGGCCCCGCACCATCGACATCGACATCCTGCTTCACGGCCGGATCCGCATGCAGGGAGACCGGCTCACGCTGCCGCATCCGCGCATGGCCGAGCGGGCCTTCATGCTGGTGCCGCTCCTGGAGGTCTGGCAGCCCGGAGACGGGCCGGAGGGAGCCCGCCGGGAGGATCTGGAGGCGATGCTGGCCCGGCTGCCCGACCAGGGGGTGCGCCTCGTGGAGGACCGCGCCTCTTTTCTGCAGCAGGTCAAGCGGGTAGAATAAAACGGATGTGCCCTGGCGGGCGCAGTTGGAAGCGCGAACGCAAGGAGGTCTGCGGGATGACCCTGAACCCAATCGCCGTCGAGGAGCTGGTGCGCAGGGCGCTGCTGGAGGACGTCGGGCCGGAGGATCTGACCACGTCGGCCGTGATCCCGGCGGAGGCCACCTGCACTGCGGTGATCATCGCCCGGGAGCCCGGCATCCTCTGCGGACATCCGGTCGCGAAGGCCACGTTCCGCGCCCTCGACCCGTCCCTCGCCTATGAGGCGCTGGTGGACGAGGGCAGCGAGATCACCGCTGGCCAGGGCGTCGCCCGCGTCTCCGGCCGGGCCCGGTCCGTACTCGCAGCGGAGCGGGTGGCCCTCAACTTCCTGCAGCGCATGAGCGGCATCGCCACCGCGACCCGGCGTCTGGCCAACTCCATCAAGTATTACCACGCCCGGCTGGTGGAGGGCCACGAGACCACGCCGGGGCTGCGGATGATCGAGCGGTACGCGGTGCGCATCGGCGGAGGCCAGAACCACCGGTTCGGGCTCGGCGACTCCATCGTGGTGCGGGCGGGTCACCTGGCGCTCGCGGGCGGCGTGCGCGAGGCGGTGGTGGCGGCCCGCAAGGTCGCCTCCCACACCAGCCGCGTGGCGGTGGAGGTGCGGAGCCTCGACGAGCTGCAGGAAGGGCTCGACGCGGGGGCAGACATCCTGACGCTGGTCGACATGGACCCGGAGACCTTGCGGCGGGCGGTGGAGCTGGCGTCGGGCAAGGCGATTCTCGAGGCCGCCGGCAACATCAGCGCAGCCAACCTGGTGGAGGTGGCCAAGACCGGCGTGGACATCATCGCGGTCGGCGCGCTCACGCACTCGGTGAGCGCTCTCCCCTTCAGTCTGGAAGTTACCCCGTGAGGCGCTGCCAGAAGAACCCTGAAGATTCGTCGTGCACTGAACCTCCGGATCGGCTATAATGAAAGTACAGGAAAGGACCGGCCCCCCCCAGAGGCGGGACGGTGGCGGGCCTTACCCGCAGGTGAGGAGAAACGCAGGGCCGCCAGGGGGCGGTGGGGACTGTCCGAGTCTTTCCGGTGGAGGTGCTGGGGCAATCGACTCCGAACTGCATAGCGCTTGTTGTGCGGCCCGGGTCGTTGACCCGGGCCGCAGTCTGTCTTGATGCCTGAAAGGCCTGGCACGGCGTGGGCGGGTGTGCGCCCGCCGCCCGGTGCCAGGCCTTATGCTATAATCGTGCTTGAGTTTGCGGGAGCCGGACCCGCCGGGACGGGCCGGCCACCCAGGGAGGTCAGACGCGGTGCTGCTGGCGGTCGACGTCGGAAACACGTTCATGGTCCTCGGCATCTTCGAGGGCGAAAGGCTGCGGGCGGAATGGACCGTGCACACGGATCCTAGCAAGACGCTCGACGAGTACGGCCTGCTCTTCACCAGCCTGCTCGAGCGCGCAGGCTTCAGCAGCCGCACGGTGACGGCCGTGGCGATTTCGTCTTCCGTTCCGCCCCTGATTCCCAAGCTGGAGTGGATGTGCCACAAGTACTTCCACCTGAAGCCGCTGGTGATCGGCCCCGGCGTTCGCACGGGCATGATGATCCGCTACGACAATCCCAGGGAGGTGGGTGCAGACCGCATCGCCGGTGCGGTCGCTGCCTTCGAGCAGTACGGCGGCCCGCTGATCGTGGTCGACTTCGGCACGGCGATCATCCTGGATGCCATCTCGGCCCGGGGCGAGTACCTGGGCGGCGTGATCGCCCCGGGCATCGACGTCTCGGCCGACGCTCTGTTCCAGTTTGCGGCGAAACTGCCCCGCATCGAGTTGGTGAACCCCGGCTCGGCCCTGGGGCGGAACACGGTGCACGCGATGCAGTCCGGCATCATCTTCGGCTTCGCCGGCCTGGTGGACGAGCTGGTGGAGCGGATGGCCGCCGAGCTGGACCCTGAGGGGCAGGGGTGCAAGGTCATCGCCACCGGAGAGCAGGCCGAGCTGCTGCTCGGGGAGTGCAAGACGATCCAGCACTTCGACCCGCACCTGACGCTCACCGGTCTGCGCATCATCCACGACAGGCACCAGGCCCACGGCCGGGGAGGGAGGTAGCGCCATGCTCCTGGCCATCGACATCGGCAATACCAACATCACTGCCGGGCTGTTCCTGGAAAGCGAACTGGTCGCCATGTGGCGCATGGCGTCCAACCGGCTGGAGACGTGGGATGAGTATGGCCTGCGCCTGATTCAGCTGCTGGAGCGCGACGGCTACACCCCCGCCGACGTCACCAGCGCCGCCATGGCCTCGGTGGTGCCGCCGCTGAATGCCGTGCTGAGCCGGGCGGTGGAGCAGTACCTGAAGGTCCAGCTCAGGGAACTGACCAGCACCCACCGCAGCCTGCCCGCGGTCCGCTACGACAATCCCGCCGCCCTGGGCACCGACCGGCTGGTGAACGCCCTGGCGGGCTGGGAGATCTACGGACGGCCGCAGGGGAGGCCGGTCATTGTCGTCGACTTCGGCACCGCCACCAAGCTGGAGTGCGTCAGCGCCGGGGGCGAGTACCTCGGGGGCTGTATCGCACCAGGTATCGGCATCGCCACGGAGGCGCTGACCCGCCGCACCGCGCTGCTGCAGCGGGTGGAGCTGCAGCGGCCGAGATCGGTGATCGGCCGCAACGTGGTGGCCAGCATGCAGTCGGGCATCCTCTTCGGCTTCGTGGGCCTGGCGGACGGGCTCGTGCGACGGTTGACCCGCGAGATCGCGCCCGCGGGACCGCAGCCCGTGGTCGTGGCCACAGGGGGGCTGGCTGACCTGGTGGCCGCGGAGAGCCGCACCATCGAACTGGTGGATCCCCACCTCACGCTGCAGGGGATTCGCCGCATGTACGAACTGAACTGGCCCGACGCCGCGCGCGAGGGCTAGTCGGGCCCAAGGGAGGAAAGGGGCTGCAGTCAGGCGAAAAAGGGGGTTGTGGTACAGCTACCCATTCCGCATGCTGGAGGTACTTGCATGTCGACGTTGCGAAAAAGGGCAGCTGCTTTCCTGGCTTGCCTGCTCCTCCTGACGGCCTGCGCCCGGGAGGCGCCGCCGCCGGAGGAGGGTCCCACCCTCGCCGATCTCCGCCAGCGGGTTTCGGCTGCCTTTGACGGTACGGCGTCCAGCGCCGCCAGGCGCACGGCTGCGGAAGACGCCGTGCGCATGCTGCTGGGCCTCCTGGAGCAGACGGCCTCTTACAGTATTTCAGACGAGGATTGGTCCGCTCCGCCCCGGCCCGGGGTAGACGTGATGGTGCGTCACCTGGAACTGGACAAGGAAGTGCACCTCTACACCCTCGCGCTCCCCGGACGCAGCCTGGTGGACGAGGCGGAGCGGGTGGCCGTGCAGATCCGGCGGGGCGGTACCCCCCGGGCCCATGAGCTCGGTCCCCTGCCGGCGGGCCGCCTCGAGGCGGCGCAGCTGATGAGCGAGTCGGGCTCGCTCCGGATCACGCTGGTCATGCGCACAGAGGAGAACGAAGGGTTCATCGCACACTTCGCCGGTCCCGGCGGAGGCCCCTTCGCACTCGTGACCGACGCCTTCGACGGGATGGCAGGCACCTACGGCGCCGTCGAACTGCGCCCTGAGGACGGCGTGTTGCACGTGACCGTCGACGGCGAGCGGTGGGCGCCGGCGTGGGACGAGTCCGCGCCCGGCAAGCTCGCACTGGCGCCGGAGGTGTTCCTGAAGTGGGAGGGGCGGTTCCAGCTCTACGATGAGTCGCGGTTCGATGCGTTCACGCTGCTTTCGATCGCGACCGATCCCGCCCGGTGGTGCCGGCAGGAGGGCGACTGCCCGGAGGCGGTGACCAAGGCCCTGGCGACGTCGACCCGTGAGGCTGCGGCCGCCGCCTGGAACCTCGCCACGGCCAGGCTGACGCAGATGCTGGGGTCGGAGGAAGGCCTGTCGGATGCGCAGGTGCTCCGGCTGCCGGCCGGGTCCCGCATGTTTGCGGACGAAGGCCGGGCGCTCTCGGCCCGGCTGCTCACGGTGCCGGCTCCGGGCCCCTACCTCACCGACCGCACGTACAACGCCGTCCAGTTCCGCGCCGGCGGCGGGATGCCGCTCGCCCGGGTGCTCGACCTGCCGGGGACAGTCGAGTCGGCGCAGGTGATGGCCCACAACGGCAACCCGGCCCTCCTGCTCGTGGTCGACGAATCGGCCGGACAAGGCCAGGACGGAACCACCGAGGAGAGACGGGACATCTACCTGCTGCGGCTGGACGCCGGCAACGAGTGGCGCAAGGCTTCGGACTGGGTGGGCTACGTGACCCGTGCGCCCTACTGGTATATCGGCGAGGCGTCGCCCGACGGCGTGACGATCGCCTGGGACGCGGCGGCCCTGCCCGCGTTCCGCGTGCAGCTGGAAGAGGGGGAGGAGCCGGGCGTGATGATCTGCCCGAGCCCGGAGCAGTGCCACGCCCTCAGCTGGGTGGACGGGCGCCTGCACTTCCTGCCGTTGCTCACGCATTACATGGGCGAGCTCACGCGGCCGCACGCCGAAGAAGACCTGGTGTGGGCCGCAGGCCAGATGGCGCAGTTCCTCACGCAGGTTGACCCGGCGGCCCTGCCGGGCTCCCGGCTGAGCCAGCTGGTCGACCCCGACGGCACGCTGGGCATCCGGGTGATCGACGCCGGCGAGAACACGCGCCTGGTTACGCTGCCGGCCAGCCCGGGCGGCCTGCAGATGGCGATCATCCACGCACCGGGTCAGGCCGAGTTGGTGAAGGTCTACGACGGGCTGGTGACCGAATGGGAGGCGGCCCGGATTGTGCGGGCGGGTGACGAGAAGCGCCTGCTCGTACTCGGCCGGTCCGACCGGTCGGCGGTGCTCCTGGCCTACCGCATGCAGAATGGGCTCTGGGCGCCGGCCGACCCGCTGGACGCAGCGGTGGACCGCCTGATCGGCTTCTCGATGCGGGTCATGTTCACGCCCGGTGCCGAGCGGCCGGCGCGCGGCATCGTGGTGCGGGCCGGCGATCCGCTCACGACGACGGTGACCGATTCGGGCGCCCGCTTCTGCGAAGGGGTGTTCCGGTGCGCCACCTACCGGTACGACGGCTCCTGGAAGCTGGAATAGCACAGAAGAGGCCAGCACCTGGGTTGGTGCTGGCCTCATCGGTTCAGCGGGAGCCCGCCGGGTGCATCCAGTCGGGGCCGGTCTGGCTGCCCACCCATTCTTCGCCGTCTTCCCAGACTTCCTTCTTCCAGATGGGCACGATCTGCTTCAGGCGTTCGATGGCGTACCGACAGGCCTCAAAGGCCTCGGCCCGGTGGGGCGTGGCGACGGCGATGACCACGCTGGCCTCGGTGACGGCGAGCGCTCCGACCCGGTGGACGATGGCGGTCCTGGCGCCCGGCCAGCGCTCCGCAATCTCCTGGCCGATCCGTTCCATCTGGGCCACGGCCATCTCGGCGTAGGCCTCGTACTCCAGGTGAACGGTCCGCCGGCCGTTGGTCCACTCCCGCACCGTGCCCACGAAGACGACCGTGGCGCCCGAGTGGGGGTTGGTGACGCGGGCGGCGACCTCGTCAGCCGACAGGGGAGCGGTGGTCACCTCGAACAGGGGGCGACCCGCGCCATCCTCCGCGCCGCCGCTGACCGGCGGGATGAGCGCGACTTCGTCGCCGTCGTTCAGCACGCGGTCGCCCGGAGCGTACTCGCGGTTCACGGCGATGGAGAGAACGGGCGTGAGCCGCGCCAGACCCGGGTACTCTTGCTGCAGGTGCTGCATCAGTTGCTCTGTCGTCAGGCCGGCCCAATCACCTTCCAGCACGCGCCGACCGGCGGCGTCGGCGGCCGCGGCGAACAGCTTGACGGTGACCACTCAGAACCCTCCCCGCGGAATGCTTCTGCGTTTCTCAGTATAGAGCAGTAAATGAGCGTGGTCCAGCCAGACCCTGGCGCGTTTCGCCGTGCGTTGCTTTTCCTCCGTTTCGCTCGTAGCTTATACTTGACGTAGGAAGGAGGCGCCGCCATGGTTAGCGTGGAACTGGTCAGCGTTGGGGTCGTGGAAGAGACCGCAAGCGTGATCCTCGTGTTGCGCGCCCCGGAGCTGGAGCGCTTCCTGGTGATGGAGGTGGGCCTGCTGGAAGGCCGGGCGATCGCCCTGGAGGCCGGTGGCGTGAAGACGCCCCGACCGCTCACGCACGAGCTGACCCACCGGGTGATGGAGGCGCTCGGGGCCACCCTGCAGCGTGTGGTGATCTGCGACTACCGGGACAAGGTTTTCTATGCGAACCTCGAGCTGCAGACCGCTGACGGGCGGACTGTGCGGGTGGACAGCCGGCCCAGCGACGCGCTGGCCCTGGCCCTCCGGACGGGGGCGCCCGTGGTGGCGGCCGAGGCGGTGCTGGCGGAGGCTGGCGTCACCGAGGCGGACCTGCGTTCGGAGGAGGAAGCAGGCGTCGGCGAAGAGAATGAGTCGGGCGGCGAGAAGGAGCCCGTTCTGCACTAGCAGAGCGGGACTGCCTTTTCGGGAACCCCGTGTGGAGGAGGAGTTGCATTGGACCGCGTGCTTCCCGAGTTGAACCCACCGGAACGGCTTCTGATGGGTCCAGGGCCGTCGAATGTGGATCCGCGCATCCTCAGGGCGATGGCCACGCCGGTCATCGGCCACCTGGACCCTGCATTCCTGGGGCTGATGGATGAGACCATGGCCTGGCTGCGCCAGGTGTACCAGACCCGCAATCACCACACGGTTCCGATCTCGGCCACGGGCTCGGCGGGTGTCGAGACGATGATGGTGAACCTGCTGGAGCCCGGCGACGACGTCGTGGTGGGGATCATCGGCTACTTCGGCCAGCGCATGGCCGAGGTGGCGTCGCGCACAGGCGCAAACGTGCGCGTGGTCGAGGCGCCTCTGGGCGAGTCCATTCCGCCGGAACGGATCGAGGAGGAGCTCAAGCGGAAGCCGGCCAAACTGGTGGCCCTGGTGCACGCCGAGACGTCCACGGGTGCCGAGCAGGAGATTCCGGCGGTGGCCGAAATCGCCCACCGGTACGGCGCACTGCTGGCCATCGACTGCGTGACCTCCCTGGGTGGCATGCCGGTCAAGATTGACGAGTGGGGCGTGGACGCGGCGGCCTCCTGTTCGCAGAAGTGCCTGGGCGCACCGCCCGGACTGTCGCCGGTGACTTTCGGCCCGCGGGCGATGGAGGTCGTCTCCGGCCGGAAGACCAAGTGCCAGTCCTGGTACTTTGACCTGAACCTGCTGTTTGCGTACTGGGGCGACGGCAAGGCGAACACCCGCGTCTTCCACCACACCGGACCCATCAGCATGATCTACGCCATGCGGGAGGCCCTGCGCATCGTGCTGGAAGAGGGGCTGGAGGCGCGCTTTGCCCGCCACCGCAAGGCGCACGAGGCGTTCGTCGCCGGACTGGAGGCCATGGGGCTGTCGCTGTTCACCAGGGGCAAGCAGCTGCCGATGCTGCACGTGATCAACATCCCGGAAGGCATCGATGACCTGACGGTGCGCCGCCGGCTCCTGGAGGAGAACATCGAGATCTCCGGCGGCTTCGGCCCCCTCGCCGGCCGCACGTGGCGCGTCGGCTTGATGGGCGTCAACGCCAATCCGGCCCCGGTCCTGCGCCTGCTCAGCGCCCTGGAGACGGCCCTGGTGGAGCAGGGGTACCGCTGCGAGCGGGGCGCCGCGGTCGCAGCTGCCCGCGCAGTGTTCAAGCGGTAGCGGAGCCGTGACCGGTGGTCCATGAGTCGGGACGATCCGACCGTTTGTTGAGGGCCGTGAGCCGAGGCCTCACGCGTGCACCCTGGCGGCCAGAGGGGGGACAAGCCCCGGGAAGGCAAAGCTGGCCGCCAGGGTGCCCTTGTTTCTCAGCAGGCTGTCTCGAAACGCTGCGTGCAAGTAGACACGCGGGGCTGGCCCGGAAGCCAGCCCCGCTGAGTTATCTCGTGCACCCTGCACGCGTTCCTCACCACACGCCAGCGCCGTTGCCGAGTCTGTCTCCGCCCGCAGCGGCGAATGCAGGCCGGAAACCGTGCACGTTCAGCTTGACGCATACGTCGCCTCGACAAAGGCAAAGAATCCAAGATGTGGGCCTGAACTCAGGTCTCGCGCTGTGCCGCCTCTCCAGCCCATCACGTCCATGCGCCAGGCACGGGCGACCGACCGCCCGGCTTACCGCTCGATCTGGGCGACCAGCGGGCGCTTGAGTCGGAGGGAGTCCTGGCAGGCTGCTGTGACCGCGTGGATCAGGTCCCGGAAGACCTCGGCGGCCGGGGTGGTGGTAAAGACCGCGGCCGCCACCGCGGGCGAACCGGCCACGTTGGCCTGGTGCCAGCGCGTGACAGGCGGCAGGGGCGGCAGGCCGGGCAGGGCCACGGGCGCGCCGGAGCCGCCCATCGCGGGGGTTCTGGTTCCCCACGCACCGTCCGGGCCGAACGCGAGGGCGGAGAAGTAGCACACGAACCACCCCCGCGCGACGCCTGGTTCGGAGCGAAAGCCAACCGGCGGGGGGAAGCGGCGCAGCAGCACCCGGATGCCCTCGGCCGTCACCGCGATCTGGCCGTCATCTGAGCCCGCGACCTCGGTGGTGTCGTGACCGCCGTACATGGCGCCCAGGACGGCACCGCCCTCACCCATGAAAGTGAGCGTGGGCACCGGCTGGCGGCCGAGGCGCTCCGTCGCATGCTCCACCTCGATGAGGAGGCTCCCCGCCGCCACGGGCTGCAGTTCCAGCCGTCCGGCCGCCCCCAGGCGCATGAAGGTGGGGTATGCGTCTGCACCGAGCAGTTCGACGGCGCCTTGCATTCGGACAAGCTGCGCCAGGGGAACCGTGCGCAGGGTGGAGCCGGCCACCTCGAGTAGCAGTTGTTCCAAGGTCCTGTCCCTCCTGGGATGAGAATTGGTGCTGCCCAGCGCCCAAAGGAGAAGCACGCCTGGCGAAAATAAGCACGACTTATAATCAGAATTGTTACCACTAATGGTCTTTCAGAACGTTGACAGTACTTTGGGCGTAGGACTACAATGGGCGTGGTCTATGGCATGAGGCACCGAATGCCTATAGCCTGAGCGGGGACTGGGTAAAGTCCAGTATGAATGCGTGGGGACAACCCGACAAGAGCAACTGGGGGAAGGAGCGTATCGGCGGATGCGAGAGTTCGTGAGGCGCAACCACTTCCTGCTCCGGCGGCTTCACTCGCTGACCGGCGTGGTGCCCGTGGGCATTTTCCTGGTGTTCCACCTGTTCGAGAACTCGAAAGCGATGCAGGGAATCGAGGCGTACAACGAGGTGGTCCGGTCGATCAACTCGCTCCCGTTCCTGCTGGCGTTCGAGGTCTTCGGTATCTTCCTGCCGCTGTACTTCCACGCCATCTACGGGATCTGGATCGCGGCCGACGCACGACACAACGTCTCCAATTACAGCTACGGCCGCAACTGGGCATTCTTCCTGCAGCGGGTCACCGGCCTCATCACATTCTTCTGGGTGACTTATCACATCTTCCACTTCCGCGTCCCGAAGGCGCTCGGGGCCTATGACGTGGGCACCGCCATGCCGGGGCTGCCCGACTACTTCACCGTGGCCACCGCCTTTGCGAACCCGTTCGTGAAGGTGCTGTACGCCATCGGCATCATCGCCGCAGCTTACCACTTTGCCAACGGCCTGTACACCTTCCTCATCACCTGGGGCGTGACCATCGGGCCCCGCAGCCAGCGGGTCTCGGCCGTGGTCACCAATCTCCTGTTCGTTCTGGTGGCGGCGATGGGCCTCACCGCCCTGTTCGCATTTCAGGTGTAGGAGGGAACAGTTGTGCGACGCAATCTGATTGTCGTTGGCGGTGGTCTGGCCGGGCTCATGGCGGTGATCAAGGCCGCCGAGGCCGGGTTCCACGTCGACCTCATCTCGCTGGTCCCGGTCAAGCGTTCCCACTCCGTGTGTGCGCAGGGGGGCATCAACGGGGCCGTCAATACCAAGGGTGAGGGCGACTCCCCCTGGATTCACTTCGATGACACCATCTACGGCGGCGACTTCCTCGCGGACCAGCCGCCGGTCAAGGCCATGTGTGAGGCCGCACCGGGCATCATCTACCTGTTCGATCGCATGGGCGTGCCCTTCAACCGTACGCCCGAGGGCCTGATCGATTTCCGGCGCTTCGGCGGCACCCTGTACCACCGCACCGCCTTCTCGGGCGGCTCCACCGGCCAGCAGCTGCTCTACGCGCTGGATGAGCAGGTGCGCCGCCACGAGGTGGACGGCAAGGTCACCAAGTGGGAGGGCTGGGACTTCACCGGCCTCGTGCTTCACGAGGGGCGGGTGGTCGGCTGCACGGCCCAGAACCTGAACACGATGGAGTTCCGGGCCTTCAAGGCAGATGCCGTGATCATGGCCACCGGCGGCATCGGCATGATCTTCGGCAAGTCCACCAACTCCGTGATCAACACGGGCTCCGCCGCCGCCATCGTCTACCAGCAGGGCGCCTGGTACGCGAACGGCGAGATGATCCAGGTTCATCCCACCGCCATCCCCGGCGACGACAAACTGCGGCTCATGTCGGAGTCGATCCGCGGCGAGGGCGGCCGCGTGTGGACCTACAAGGACGGCAAGCCCTGGTACTTCCTTGAGGAGAAGTACCCGAAGTACGGCAACCTGGTGCCGCGCGACATCGCCACCCGCGAGATCTTCGACGTCTGCGTCAACCAGAAGCTGGGCGTCGACGGCAAGAACATGGTCTACCTGGATGTGACCCACATCCCGGCCGAGACCCTGCGCCGCCGCATCGGCAACCTGCTCGACATGTACAAGAAGTTCGTCGGTGACGACGCCACCAAGGTTCCGATGAAGATCTTCCCCGGCGTCCACTACTCGATGGGTGGCCTCTGGGCGGGCTACGAGAAGAAGGCCAACAACGACATGGACATCGAGAGCCCGAAGAGCTTCATGACCAACATCCCCGGGCTCTACGCCGCCGGCGAGGCATCCTTCCAGCATCACGGCGCCAACCGACTGGGCGCCAACTCCCTGGTCTCCTGCGTCTTCGACGGCATGGTGACCGGCCCGGCGGCCGTGAAGTATATCCTGGGGCTGGACACGATCCCCGCCGAGGAACTGCCTGACTCGATCTTCGAGGCGGCGGTGCGCGAGGCGGAGGAGAAGTACCAGCGCATCCTGCGCATGGATGGCCCGGAGAACCCCTACGTGCTGGCCGACGAACTGGGCAAGGTGATGACCGACAACGTCACCGTCGTGCGGTACAACGACAAGCTGAAGGAGACGCTGGACAAGATCGCCGAGTTCAAGGAGCGCTACCAGCGGATCGGCGTCCCCGACACCGGCAGCCACTCCAACCAGCCGGCGGTCTTCACCCGGTGGCTCCACGGCATGCTCGTGCTGGCCGAGGTCATCACCGCCGGCGCCCTGGCCCGCAACGAGTCGCGCGGTGCACACTACAAGCCTGAGTTCCCCGAGCGGGACGACGTGAACTGGCTGAAGACCACGATCGCGAAGCACACCCCGTCGGGGCCGGAGCTGTTCTACCGCCCGGTGGACATCACCCACATCCAGCCCCGGAAGCGGGACTACTCGAAGAAGTAGGGGGGTACGGAACCCGTGGCCGAGCAGAAGTTCATCACGCTGCGCATCCGGCGTCAGGAGGCCCCAGACAAGCCGTTCTACTGGGAGGAGTTCCGGCTCCCTTACCGCCCCGGCGCCAACGTCATCTCCTGCCTGATGGAGATTCAGCGGAACCCGGTGAACGCCGAGGGGAAGCGTACCACGCCCGTCGCCTGGGAATCCAACTGCCTGGAGGAGGTCTGCGGCGCCTGCTCCATGGTGATCAACGGCAAGGCGCGCCAGGCGTGCTCCACCCTGATCGACAACCTGGAGCAGCCCATCGTGTTGGAGCCGCTCAAGTCGTTCCCGCTGGTGCGCGACCTGATGGTCGACCGTTCCCGCATGTTCGAGGCGCTGAAGCGGGTGAAGGCGTGGATCCCCATCGACGGCACCCACGACCTGGGGCCCGGGCCGCGCCAGTCGCCCGCCGATCAGGAGTGGATGTATAAGCTGTCGGAGTGCATGACCTGCGGTTGTTGTATGGAAGCCTGCCCGAACTACAACCAGTCCACCGATTTCATCGGCCCTGCTCCGATCTCGCAGGTCCGCCTGTTTAACGCCCATCCCACCGGCCGGCTGAACGCCCACGAGCGGCTCGAGGCCCTGGCGGGCCCCGGCGGCGTGATGGAGTGCGGCAGTGCCCAGAACTGCGTGCGGGCCTGCCCCAAGGAGATTCCGCTCACGACCTCGATCGCCGAGGTTCAGCGGCAGCTCACCGTGTGGGCCTTCAAGAAGATGTTCGGCACCTAGGCAGAAGCAGATGGGTCCGCCAGCCCGCTTCCGGGCTGGCGGACCTCACGCGTGGAGCGACAGCCAGTTGAGGTAGAGCAGCGGTAACTGCCAGGGGAGGGTGGCCATCAGGGCGATAAGCACCGTGCGCAGGGGCGGCAGGCCCGAGACCGCCCGCACCCCCGCGGCGAGGGCCGCCACGCGCCACCCCAGGAAGGGCAGCGACAGCCAGAGCAGCAGCCCGTCCTGCCCCTTGAGGTAGGGCACGAAGGTGACCACGTCCTCGGCCAGGAAGAGCGCCCAGATCAGCCCGATGTACTTCATCGCGTCCGACAGCGGCACGCGCCATCCGAAAGCCCAGCCGCTCCAGAACAGCAGGCCGACCTGGATGGAGTAGATGATGACCAGCATGCTGAGCAGGTTGAGAAGCAGCAGGTCTGCCGGCAAGGACGGCACGGCCGAGCGCACGTCGGGGTGGTAGAGCAGCATGACCGCCTCGACGGTGAAGACGCAGAGCAGAATCCAGACGTACGCGCAGCGCATCTCCCGCTGCGCCTGCGCAAAGGTCTCCCCCGGCCGCAGCAGCATGCCGCGAATCCAGTCTGGTAACGCCAAATCCACTCTCTCCTTGTCACTCATAAGGCAGCGGCTCCCGCCGGGCGGCCACGCTCTGCACCAGGCCGATGGCCGCCATGTTGGCCAGCAGGGCCGTGGGGCCGTAGCTGACGAACGGCAGCGGAATGCCTGCCACCGGCATGAGCCCCATCGTCATGCCCACGTTTTCCAGCACGTGGGCGCCGAAGAGCGCGGCCACGCCCACCACGATGAGCGTGCCGTAGCGGTCGTTGGCTGAGAAGGCGATGACGGCCAGCCTGAGAAAGAGCAGCGCGTACAGTCCCAGCAGCACCGCACCGCCCACGAAGCCCCACTCCTCCACCAGCGACGCAAAGGCGAAGTCCGTGTGGGGAAAGGGCAGCCAGCCGTTCTGCTGGTACTCGCCCTTCTTGTACCCCTTGCCCCAGATGTCGCCGGAGGCAATGGCCATCTTCGACTGCAGTACCTGATACCCTGCCCCTTGCGGGTCCTTTTCGGGGTAGAGGAAGGCATCGATGCGTTCCCACTGCCCCGGGTTGATGTTGAGCGGGAAGACCGTGCCGTAGGTGTAATGGCTCCACACGGAGCCCACCACCAGCGCGGCCGCCAGCACGCCTGCGGCCAGCAGCTTCGTGCCCGGAAAGCCGCGGCCGTAGACCATGACCACCGCGATGACTGCAAAGACCAGCGCTGTGCCCAGGTCTTTCTGCAGGACCACCGCCGCAAGGACGGGGAGAACGTGGGCGATGGGCGCAGCCAGGTGCCACCAGGCCGTCAGCCGCTCCATGTCGTCGAGTTGCTTGGCCAGCGTGATGATGAGGAGGACCTTGCCGAGTTCTGAGGGCTGGACCATGATCACGCCCAGGTCCAGCCAGTTCTTGTTGCCATAGACCTCGACGCCGAAGGCCACCACGGCGAAGAGCATCAGAACGTTGAAGCCGTAGATCCACCAGTGGAGAGTCCGCAACTCGTTGTAGTCCAGGAGCAGGAGGATCGCCCAGGCGACGAAGCCCATCACCAGCGCCGCCGCCTGCTTGATGAGGTCTCCCTTCACCTCGCTTGCGGGCGCGGCGCTGGAAATCACCACAAACCCGGTGGCGGCGATCAGGAGGACGATAATAAACAGCGGCCAGTCGATCATCTTCCAAAACCGGGGGTGCCAGTACAGTGCGCTCACCTCCCGCAGCGATATACCATTCGGTTGGACCCGTACGAACCCCTCTTGGTTGCTTCTGGGGCAACACACAAATACGGTGCCACCGAGCGGTGGCACCGGCGTAATCAGCGGTTTCGGTTAGGACTTCTTTACAGGCAGGCCCAGATTGCCCCGGCCCCCGTCCCGTGGCCGTGCCTCGTTCACCGTGAGCGGGCGACCGGCCCACTCCGCACCGTTCAAGGCCTCGATGACCAACTGCGCTGCCTCGTCCGGCACCTCGACAAACCCGAAACCGCGGCTGCGACCGGTCTCTCGGTCTGTCACGATGCGAGCGGAGATGACCTCGCAGTACTGGGACACAGCGTTGTGCAGGTCGTCGCTGGTGGCGGCCCAAGGCAGGTTACCAAAATAGAGGGTCTTGGCCATCTGCTCTCGTACTCCCGTCTCTAAAGATTTCGCGCAGCCGGATGCCTCACAGGCGACGTCGCGATGCTTAATTCAGTTTACACGTAAGGCTGGTCGGTGTGCAAGAGGATTTGACCACGTGTCCTCCTTTGGTTACAGTGAAAACGCGCAGAAAGGGAGGGGTTCTCGTGCTGCGAAAGTTGGGCGCCGTGATCCTGAGCGTTCTACTGCTGGCGGGCTGCGCTGCACCCGAAAGCGGTGCCGGACCCGGCGCCGGCCAACCTGCGGGAGAGGAGGGCGAACCGCCGGCGGCGACGGACTCCGCGCCTGTACCCGCGGTCGCCCCATCAGTATATGACCCGGCCGCCGGGGCGACGTGGCCGTGGTGGGCGACCGCATTGTCGCCGTGGGCGACCTGGGACCCTACACGGCCGGCCGCATCATCGACGCAACCGGGCTGGTGGTGGCGCCCGGGTTCATCAATCCCCATTCGCACACCCACGACGACCAGCTGAACCCGTTCATCGAGCGGGACGCCAAAGCCTCTCTCATGCAGGGGATCACCACCGAGATCGGCGGCGTAGATGGCCGCTCGCCGGTAGACGTGGGCGCCTTCCTGGCCCAGCTGGCGGAGGAGGGGACGGGCGTCAACTTCGGCCTGTTCATCGGTCAGGGATCAGTGCGGGCGCACGTGATGGGCTGGTCCCCGGGCCCGGCCGGCGAGGCGCAGCTGGACGAGATGAAGCGCCTCGTGCGGGAAGCCATGGAACAGGGCGCCTTCGGCGTCTCCACGGGCCTTGAATACCAGCCGGGCTCTTTCGCCAACCAGGACGAACTGACCGCCCTGGTGGCCGAGACTGCGCCTTATGGCGGCATCTACTCCACCCACATGCGCAGCGAGGGCGACCGGGTGGTGGAGGCGATCGAAGAGGCGCTGGCCATCGGCGAGCGCGCCGGCGTGGCCGTCAACCTGTCGCACCTGAAGATCGTGCACCATCGGAACTGGGCGAAGGAGGACGAGGTAATCGCCCGGATCGAAGAGGCGCGCGCCGCCGGCCTGCGCGTCTTCGCCGACGTCTACCCCTACCGGGCGCCGGACTACGCGGTGAACCGGCCGCTCTCCGAGTGGGCCGGCGTGCTGCCGCCGGAGTACCTGTTGATCGTGGACGGCGCCTCGGCGGACCTGCACGGGCTCACGGTGGCCCAGGCCGCGGACCGGCTGGGCGTGGCGCCACCTGCGGCTGCCGCAGAACTGATGGCGCGCTACCCGTCCGTGCGCGTCGTCGCCCTGGTCTCCAGCGAGAGCGCGATGCACCGGTTCTACCGGGCCGACTGGAGCGTGATCTCCACCGACGGCGAGGCGCAGCCCAAGCTGGAGACCGCCGCCGAGGCAATGCGCTATGCCTTCCACCGGCGCTCCTACGGCACCTACCCTCAGATTTTCGGCACCCTGGTGCGCGAGCAGGGGCTGCTCACGCTGGAGCAGGCGGTGCGGAAGGCCACCGGCCAGGTGGCGGACGAGCTGGGCCTGAAGAGCCGCGGGTACCTCAAGGCAGGGCAGTATGCCGACATTGTGGTGTTCAACCCGGAGACCATCGCCGACCGCACAACCTGGCTGAGCCCCCAGGAGTACCCCGAGGGGATCGCCTACGTGCTGGTGAACGGTCACGTGGTGGTCGACGAGGGCGAGTGGAAGGGCGGGCGGCATGGGCGGCCGATCCGCCGCGGCGAGTAAGGGGGTGCCCGAGGTGGCGTACTGGCTCATGAAGACCGAACCGGAGGAGTTCAGCTACGACGACCTGGAGAGGAAATCGCCCGAGGTCTGGGACGGCGTCCGCAACACTGTGGCGGCCCGGCACCTGCGCGCCATGAAGCCGGGGGATCTCTTCCTCTTCTACCACACCGGGGATGAGCGGGCGATCGTGGGGGTGGGGCGCATCGTCAGCGAGCCCTACCCCGATCCGACCGCTCCGGAGGGCAACTGGGTGGCGGTGGACGTGGCCCCTGCCTACCGCTTCCGGTCGCCCGTCACCCTGGCGGCCATCAAGGCCGACCCGCGGTTTGCCGACTGGGCGCTGGTGCGGCAACCCCGGCTTTCGGTGATGCCGGTGACGCCGGAGCAGTGGGCGTGGCTCCATGCGCTGGGTCAGACCGACACCCTATGGTCGCCGGTAGACTGAATAGTATACACTAAGACACAGTATCCCGGGCGCCGCCCCGAGGTCGGCCGGGCGCAGCGCCCGAAAGGAGCTGTGGTCAGCCCCGATGCTGAAGAACGACCGCTTCCTGCGCGCCTGCCGCCGCCAGGCGGTGGACCGCACACCGGTCTGGTTCATGCGGCAGGCCGGCCGCTACCAGCCGGAGTACCGCCGCATTCGGGAGAAGTACTCGCTCATGGAAATCTGCGAGCACCCGGAGATCTGCGCCGAGGTCACTCTCCTGCCGGTGCGGCAGCTGGGCGTGGACGCCGCCATTCTCTTCTCCGACATCATGACCCCCCTGCGGGGCCTGGGTCTCCGGGTGGACATCGTCGAGAACGTGGGTCCGGTCTTCGCGGAGCCGATCGAACGGGAGGGGCAGGTGGCGGCCATCCCGCCCTTTGTCGCGGAGGAGGCCGTTCCCTATGTGCTGGAGACGATCCGGATCCTGCGGCGCGAGCTGGACGTGCCCCTGATCGGGTTTGCCGGCGGGCCGTTCACGCTGGCCTCGTACATGGTCGAGGGCCGGCCCAGTCGTGACTACCGTAAGGTCAAGACCCTGATGTATGCCGAGTCCCACCTGTGGCAGCAGCTGATGGAGAAGCTCTCCGCCATGGTGGCCTCGTACCTGGTTGCCCAGGTGGAGGCAGGCTGCCACGTCGTACAGATCTTCGACTCCTGGGTCGGCAACCTCACGCGCACCGACTACGAGACCTACGTGCGGCCCTACATGTACTCCATCGTGGCGGCCGTGAGGGCCACCGGGGCGCCGGTGATCCACTTCGGTGTGAACACCGGGCACCTGCTCACCGCCATCGCCGACATCGGGCCGGACGTGATGGGCCTCGACTGGCGCACGGACCTGGACGAGGCCTGGCAGCAGATCGGTCCCGGGTTCGCGGTGCAGGGCAACCTCGACCCGGTGGCGGTCTTCGCGCCGGAGGAGGTGCTCGCCGCCAAGGTGACGGACGTGCTGCGCCGCGCCGGCGGACGCCCCGGCCACATCTTCAATCTGGGCCACGGCGTGATGCCGCAGATGTCCGTATCGGCGCTCCAGCGGGTGGTGGAGCTGGTCCACAGCCACGAGGTGCAGGAGGTGTAACGCCCCGTGACGAGGCCTGTTGTGGGCGTGCTGGTGATGGCCTACGGCACGCCGAACCGCAGGGAGGAGATCCTGCCGTACTACACCCACATCCGGCGCGGCCGGCCTCCCACCCCTGAGCTGTTGCAGGAACTGACGGAGCGCTACGATGCCATCGGCGGCGTGTCGCAGCTCAACCGGATCAGCCGCGCACAGGCTGAGGCCGTGCTGCGGGTGCTGCAGGCTGAGGCTCCGGAGGCGGACTGGCGGCTCTACGTGGCCAACAAGCACTGGGAGCCGTGGATCCCGGACGCGGTGGCGAGAATGGCCGCGGACGGCATCGAGCGGGCCGTGGGCGTCGTGCTGGCGCCCCAGGGGTCGCGGCTGTCCTCCGGCGAGTACTTCGAACAGGTAGATCAGGCCCTGGCGAAGCTCGAGCGGCCCTTCTGGTTTGCGCGCATTCCCTCCTGGCACCTGGAGCCGGACTTCATCGCCGCCCAAGTGGAACTGGTGCAGGAGGCCCTCTCCCGTTTCCCCGAAGAGGAGCCGGAGGTGCTCTTCACCTGCCACTCGCTGCCGGCGCGGATCCTGGAATGGGATGACCCCTACCCTGTCCACCTGCGGGAGATGGGGGAGGAAATCGCACAGCGGGCGGGCCTCGCCCGCGTCCACTTCGCCTACCAGTCGGCCGGCCGTACGCCGGAGCCGTGGCTGGGGCCGGACGTGAAGGAGAAGGTGGCCGAACTGGCCCGCGAGGGAGTCCGCGCTGTTCTGGTGGCGCCGGTTGGCTTTGTCGCGGATAACCTGGAGATTCTGTACGACCTGGATATTGAGCTCAAGCAGGCGGCTGCGGCGATGGGCGTGCGCGTGGAACGAACGCGCATGCTGAACGACCATCCGGGACTGGCGCGGGCCCTGGCCCGGGTGGTGCTACGGGCCGTGCAGGGGGCACTGTAACCGATGGCAGCGCGCATTCTGATCGCCGGCGCGGGCGTGACCGGCCTCTCGGCGGCCTACTCCCTGCTCAAGCGGGCGGAAGCCGCAGGGCGGCGGGTGGAGATCATCGTCGTCGAGAAGGAGCGCCGCCTCGGGGGCAAGACGCAGACCGAGGTGGTGGACGGCATGATCATTGAGGCCGGCCCCGACTCGGTGATCGCCCACAAACCGTGGGCGGTGGAGCTGGCCCGGGAACTGGGGCTCGAGACCGTGGGTACCAATCCGCGGGTCCGGACCACCTACATCCTGCACAAGGGACGGCTGGAGAAGCTGCCGGTGGGGATGCAGATCATGATCCCCACCGAAATCTGGCCGTTTCTGAAGACCCCGTTGCTCTCGCCGTGGGGTAAGCTGCGGGCCGGACTGGAGCCTTTCGTCCCCGTCCGGCGCACCGATGAGGACGAGTCGATCGGCTCGTTTGTCGCCCGCCGCTTCGGCCACGAGGTGCTCGAGCACATCGCCGGCCCCCTGATGGGCGGCATCTACGGCGGCGACTTCAACGCCGTTTCCATGAAGGCCACGTTCCCCCGGTTCCTTCAGATGGAGCGGGAGGGCGGCTCGCTCCTGCTCCAGGCCTGGCGCAACAAGGCGCTGAAGCCAGAGGGGCCGACGGGCAGCGGCTTCGTCACCGTGAAAGGCGGCCTGAACCAGCTGGTTCAGGCCCTGGTGGCGCGCATGGAGGGAAAGGTGACCTTCGTCACCGGCGTAGCCCTGACGGGGCTCGTGCCGCAGCCGGAGGGTCAGGGGTACGTGGCGGGCCTGGACAGCGGCCAGCGCATCGAGGCCGACGCCGTGATCCTCGCCCTCCCGGCGCACGCGGCCGCCAAGCTGGTGCGGGAGTACCTTCCGGAGGTGGCGCACGAGCTGAGCGCCATCCCCTACCACAACTCGGTGGTGGCAGCCCTGGCGTACAACCGGGAGGACGTGGCGCACCCGTTGGACGCCTCAGGCTTCCTGGTGCCGGTGACCGAGCCGACCACCATCACCGCCTCGACCTGGGTCTCCTCGAAGTGGCCGCACGCCGTGCCCGAAAGAAAGGTGCTGATCCGCTGCTTCATCGGCCGCGGCGTGGGGCGGGACTGGACGAAGGAGCCGGACGAGCTCATCATCGCCCAGGCCCGCAAGGAACTGGAGCGGCTGATGGGTCTGAGGGCCGAGCCGATCCTGACCCGGGTGTTCAAGTGGCCGCGGGCCATGCCCCAGTACCTGGTGGGGCACCTGGACCGGATCGACCGGGTGGACCGGCTCATGGCCCGGGTGCCCGGGCTCTACCTCGCCGGCGCCGCCTTCCGCGGCGTGGGCCTGCCGGACTGCGTGCGGGAGGGCACGCAGGCGGCGGAGAAGGCGGCCCGGCACCTGGGGTGGGCCTAGCGGCTTACGGCCACCGCTGCCGGCCGTCGATCCAGATGGGGTTTGCGGGGGGCCTGCCCTCGCACCAGTACCGGTCGAAATCGGTGATGCCGGCCTCCCGCAGGATCTCCTCGTCCAGCAGCATCCGCCCGGTGCAGGCGGAGGGTTCCTGAGACAGGATGGCCATCACGGCGTCGCACATGATCTCGGGGGTCCGCCACTGTGCGCGCTCGCCCAGCCCGTGGTTGATGACGGCAGCCGTTTCGATAGGTGCGCAGGGCCAGAGCGTGTTGCTGGCGATGTTGTCTTCCCGGTGCTCCGCGGCGATGCCGATGGCCAGGCGGGCCATCCCCATCTTGGCGATCATGTAGGCCACCATGTTCGGGTTGGGCTCCACGGAGAGGGGCGGAGCCATGGTGATGATGTGGCCCCAGCGCTGGCGTTTCATGTGGGGCAGCACGTAATAGCAGCACAGGTAGGCGGCCCGCACGTTCACCTGCATCAGCAGGTCGAACCGCTTGGGCGGGGTGTCGAGCACCGGCTGCCACCAGAGGGCGCCGGCGTTGTTGATGAGGATGTCGATGCGCCCGAACTCGGCGATGGCGGCGTCTACCATGGCGGCGATCTGGCCCTCGTCCCGCACGTCGACGCGCACCGGCAGCGCACGGCGCCCGGTGCGGCGCACCGCCTCCGCCGTCTCGTAGATGGAGCCCGGCAGGCGCTCGGTCGACTCCACGCTCTTCGCCGCCACGACGATGTCGGCCCCTTCCTCGGCCAGGCGAATGGCCAGGGCCCGGCCGATGCCCCGGCTCGAGCCGGTGATGATGGCCACGCGTCCCTCCAGAATTCCTGCCATGATCCAGCCCTCCTCTGTCCGATCAGCGGAAACCTTTGGGATTGATTGGACAGTCAGGGCAGCAGTCCTCCTTGCCCCGCCTCACCCGAGGCGGGTTGTTCTCTTCCATGTGAGATTTTTCAGCCGCACCCCTCTACCCCCTGAAACGGCGTGGGCGCGCCGAATCGTCTGTATTGGCGGAAGAGAACTTGATGCAGAGGAGGTTGCGCGCACATGCGCAGATGGGTGAGCTTACTGCTGGCGCTCGTGCTCCTCGTGGGCTCCGCGGCGCCGGCCCTCGCCGCACAAGGCGGCTGGCGCTCCTGGTTCCTGGACGTGCCCGAGGACAACTGGGCGCTCCCGTACGTGATGGAGATGCACGCCAAGGGCCTGATGAAGGGCGTGGGCAACGGCTTCTTCCAGCCGGCGGGCCCGCTGACGCGGGCGCAGGCCGTAACCGTCGCGGTTCGGCTCATGGGCCTGGAGGATGAGATCTACGACCTCGACGACCGCGAGATCCGGAACCTGCTGCCCTTCACGGACCGGGACGACATCCCGGAGTGGGCGAAGCCGTATGTGGCCGTGGCCGTGGACCACGACATCGTGCCCGTGGCCGAGGACGGCCTGTTCCGGGCGAACGAGAATGCCACCCGGCTCTGGGTCTCGGTCTTGCTGGTGCGGGCCCTGGGCTACGAGGCCGAGGCCCAGGCCAAGATGAAGGCCAACCTGCCCTTTGATGATGCCGACCTGATTCCCGCCTCCCTGGTGGGATACGTGGTCGCGGCCGTCGACCACCAACTGGTGCAGGGCTTCCCGGACGGGACGTTCCGGCCCAATGATGCGCTGACCCGCGCCCAGGCGGCGGCGCTGCTCTCCCGCACCGACCGGCAGCTGGGCGAACTGGGCCGCTTCCGCCCGGGATTCCTGGTGGGCGACCTGGTGCGGGTGAGCGAGCGGAACCTGACCCTGACGCTCAGCGTGCAGGGGCGGGACCAGACGTTTGATGTGGACGCGGATGCCCCGGTCTTCCTCAACGAGAAGTCGGCGAACCTCGGTGACCTGCCGGTGGGCGCCCGGGTCTCCGTGGTGCTCGGCGATGACAACGTGGTCTTGATGGTGATCGCGTACACTCCGGTCACGACCCCCGGGGCCAGCGGCGTCTCGGGCGAGATCAGCGCCATCTTCCTGCCCTCGGAGATGGCGGGCGGGCTCGGTCTGGTGGTCGTGAAGACCAGCAATGGCAAGGAGCAGACCTACCCGCTCGCGCCCCAGGCGACCGCCACCTACAACGGCCGGAAGCTCGACCTGGATGAGCTGCGCGTGGGCGACCAGGTGAAGGTGCAGGTAATCGCCGGCGTGGCCATTTCCATCGAGGTCACAAAGCGCGGCAGCGGCTCCAGCACGCAGAGCCAGATCAAGGGCACCATCACCGAGATCCGCCCGTACTCGACCTCCTTCCTGGGTTCGATTGACGTGAAGGTGGGCAACACGACCCGCACCATTGCGGTGGCGCCGGAGGCGGTCATCACCCGGGAGGGCAACCGGGTGTACCTCACCGATCTGGAAGTGGGCGACGAGGTCACCGTCCGGCTCGCCGGTGGCGTGGCGATCCGCATCACCGTTGACAAGCCGGCCAAGCAGGAGGAGACGGTCCGCGGCGAGATCCAGGTCATCTACCCCGCCACGAAGAACAGCCAGGCCCGCATCCGGCTGAAGACCGAGTCGGGCAGCACCCGCACGGCGACGCTGGCGGAGAACGTGAAGATCCGCCAGGGCAGCACCTCGCTCAAAGTGGAGGACCTGCAGGTGGGCGACAAGGTGCAGGTGCACCTGACCAACGGGGTGGCAGACGAGATCCGGATCCTCACGAAGGTCGAAGAGGTGAAGGGGACGATTCAGCAGATCACGCCGGCCACCCGGACGACCGGGCCCAAGCTGACGGTCAAGACCGCCAGCGGGAACAGGACGGTCACCCTCGCTACCGACGTGGTCATCAAGTACGGCAGCCGGAAGCTGACGGTGGATGACCTGCGCATCGGCGACGAGGTGACCGTCAAGGTCGTGGACGGCACCGGTACCGAGGTCACCGTGACCAAGCGCGGGCCAGCGGTGGAAGAGGTCAAGGGCACGCTGGAGCAGATCGAGCCGGCCACGAAGAGCGCCAAAGCGCGCCTGACCGTGAAGACTGCCCAGGGGACCCGCCGGATCAACCTGGCTGACGACGTGACGATCAAGTATGGGAGCAGGACGCTGAAGCTGAGTGACCTGCGCGTGGGCGACGAGGTGACGGTGACCGTCACCGACGGCGTCGGCACGGCCATTCAGGTGCATGAACGGGGACCGGTGAGCGAGGTAGTCACGGGGACGATCGAGGAGATCTACCCGGTCTCCATCACCTTCCGGGCCAGCATCGACCTGCGCACGGCGAACGGGGTGAAGACCATCACCCTGGCGCCGGAGGCGAAGATCTACCGGGGAGAGAAGGAGATTACCATCGCGGAGCTGCAGAAGGGCGACCGGGCGACAGTGACGCTGGTAGCCGGCATGGCGACGGTCATCGAGGTCGAGGAGGCGGTCACCGAGGAGATCACGGGGACGATCGAGGAGATCTACCCGGTCTCCATTACCTTCCGGGCCAGCATCGACCTGCGCACGGCGAACGGGGTGAAGACCATCACCCTGGCGCCGGAGGCGAAGATCTACCGGGGAGAGAAGGAGATTACCATCGCGGAGCTGCAGAAGGGCGACCAGGCGACGGTGACGCTGGTGGCCGGCATGGCGACCGCCATCCGGGTAGAGGAGACCGCTCCCGGGGAGGTCATCGGGCATCTGCTGGCCGTCTACCACTCCTCCCCCGCCCTCCATCCCAGCCTCATCATCAAGACGGCAAGCGGCGTCCGGCAAATCCTGCTCGGGCCAGACACGGTGTACCGCAGCGGGAACAGGAACCTGGGCCCTGAGGACTTCCAGCCGGGCGACCGCGTGAGGGTCAGGGCCGTGGCCGGTGTCGCGGCGACGGTAACCTTGCAAGAGCGGCCCCGCAGCAGCCTGGTGAACGGCACCGTGGTCGGCATTCTGGACCGCGACATCACGATCCGGCTCGACAGCAGGACTGAGCGCACCTACACGCTGGCCGAGGACGTGGTCCCCACCATCGGCGGCAGGAAGGCGACCCTGGACCAGGTCTACACGGGCGACCGGGTCCAGCTGGAGGTGCGGGGCGACGTGATCCTCAAGCTGGAGGTGCAGCGGCGCACCAACAACCGGGTGGATGACTGAAGGGCTCACGCAAAAGGAGCAGGACGCTCAGGGCGTCCTGCTCCTTTGATTCTCTGCGCACCTGCCGGTGTTAGTCGCCTGCGGTCATGCTCATCTGGGCCAGGTGCTCGTAGCGCCGCCGCCTGGCCTCGGCCTCGGCCTGGGCCTCCCGCAGCAACTCCTCGGCCGCCTCGGGATCGGCCTTGCGCAGCTGCGCGTAGCGGGTCTCGTTGTACACGTACTCCCGCAGCGGGATCTTCGGGGCCGGGCAGTCGAGCTGCAGCGGGTTCTTGCCCTGGGCCAGGAGGCGCGGATCGTACCGGTAGACGGGCCAGTGACCGGACTCCACCGCCAGCTTCTGCTGCTCGAGGCCCTTGGACATCTCGATGCCGTGGGCGATGCAGTGGCTGTAGGCGATGATGATCGACGGGCCGTCGTACGACTCGGCCTCGCGGAAGGCCTTGATGACCTGTGCATCGTTGTAGCCGAGGGCCACCTGCGCCACGTAGACGTTGCCATACTGCATGGCGATCATGCCCAGGTCCTTCTTGCTGGACGGCTTGCCGCCAGCGGCGAACTTGGCCACGGCGCCCCGCGGCGTCGCCTTGGAGGCCTGGCCGCCGGTGTTGGAGTAGACCTCGGTGTCGAGGACCAGGATGTTGACGTTCTTGCCGGAGGCGAGCACGTGGTCCAGGCCGCCGTAGCCGATGTCGTAGGCCCAGCCGTCGCCGCCGATAATCCAGACGGACTTCTTGACCAGCATGTCTGCGATGGCCAGGAGCTGCTCGGCCCGCGGGTCGTGGATGGCGGCCAGACGCTCCTTCAGCTGAGCCACCCGCTCGCGCTGGGCGGCGATGCCGGCAGGCTCGGACTGGTCGGCGTTTAGCAGCGCATCGGCCAGTTCCGCACCGATCTGGTCACGCAGCTCGCTGACCAGCTCGGCCGCCATGGTAGCCTGCTTGTCTACGGCGAGGCGCAGGCCCAGGCCGAACTCGGCGTTGTCCTCAAACAGCGAGTTGGACCACGCCGGGCCGCGGCCGTTGGCGTCCTTCGCCCACGGGGTGGTGGGCAGGTTGCCGCCGTAGATCGAGGAGCAGCCGGTGGCGTTGGCGACGATCGCCCGGTCGCCGAAGAGCTGGGAGACCAGCTTGACGTACGGCGTCTCGCCGCAGCCCGCGCAGGCGCCGGAGAACTCGAACAGCGGACGGGCCAGCTGGAGGTTGCGGACGTTGGTGAACGGGATGGTCGTGGCATCCACGTCAGGCAGCGAGAGGAAGAAGTCCCAGTGGCCCTTCGCAGCCTCGCGGGCCGTGAGGATGTCGACCATGTTGATCGCCTTGTGGGACGGATCCTGCTTGCTCTTGGCCGGGCAGGCCTCGACGCACAGGGCGCAGCCGGTGCAGTCCTCGATGGAGACCTGGATGGTGTACCGCTTGCCGGGCAGCTCGCGGAACCGGGCGGCTGTGTGCTTGAAGCCCTCGGGCGCCTCGGCCAGGGCCGCCTCGTCGAACACCTTGGCCCGGATGACGGCGTGCGGGCAAACCATGACGCACTTGCCGCACTGGATGCAGATGTCGGGATCCCAGACGGGCACCTCAAGGCCGATGGAGCGCTTCTCCCACTGGGTGGTCGCCGTGGGATAGGTGCCATCCACAGGCAGCAGGGAGGTCGGCAGCTCGTCGCCCTTGTTGGCGATCATCATGGCCGTGACCTTCTGCACGAACTCGGGCGCCTCGGCCGGCACCGGCGGCCGCAGGTCGAAGGTGCTGCTGACCGGGCCGATCTTGACCTCGTGCAGGTGCGCCAGGGCGGCGTCGACGGCGGCGAAGTTCTTCTGCACGACCGCCTCGCCCTTGCGGGAGTAGGTCTTCTCGATCGCCTTCTTGATCTTGGCGATCGCCTCGTCCTTCGGCAGCACGCCGGAGATGGCGAAGAAGCAGGTCTGCATGATGGTGTTGATGCGCCGGCCCATACCGGTCTCGTGGGCCACGCGGTCCGCGTCGATGACCCAGAGCTTCAGGCCCTTGTCGACGACCTGCTGCTGGAAGCTGCGCGGCAGGTGGTTCCAGACCTCGTCCGCCGAGTACGGGGAGTTGAGCAACACCGTGGCGCCGGGCATCGCCGCATCCAGCACGGGGTACTTCTCCACGAAGACGAACTGGTGGATGCCCACGAAGTTGGCGCGCTGGATGAGGTAGGTGGACTGGATCGGCCGCGGGCCGAACCGCAGGTGGGAGACGGTGATGCCGCCGGACTTCTTCGAGTCATACACGAAGTAGCCCTGGGCGTAGAAATCGGTCTCCTCACCGATGATCTTGATGCTGTTCTTGTTGGCGCCCACCGTGCCGTCGGAGCCGAGGCCCCAGAACATCGCCCGGAAAACGTCGTCCGCCTCGGTGGAGAAGCTGGGGTCGTACTCGAGGCTGGTGTGGGTGACGTCGTCGATGATGCCGATGGTGAAGCGGTTCTTCGGCGCGTCCTTCTGGAGCTCGTCGAAGATCGCCTTGACCATGGCCGGCGTGAACTCCTTGGAACCGAGGCCGTAGCGGCCGCCGATCACCCGCGGCAGGGTGGTGCGGACGCCGTTCATGTAGGCGTCAGAGAGGGCGGTCAGCACGTCCTGGTACAGCGGCTCGCCGGCGGAGCCGGGCTCCTTGGTCCGGTCGAGGACAGCGATGGCCTTGGCCGTGGTCGGGATGGCCTTCAGCAGGGCCTCGTTGTCGAAGGGCCGGAACAGGCGGACCTTGACCACGCCGACCTTCTCGCCGCGGGCGGTGAGGTACTTCACGGTCTCCTCGACGGTCTCGGCGCCCGAGCCCATCAGGATGATGACCCGCTCGGCGTCCGGCGCGCCCACGTAGTCGAACAGGTGGTACTGGCGGCCAGTCAGCTTGGCGAACTGATCCATGTACTCCTGCACGATCCCCGGCGTGGCCAGGTAGAACGGGTTCGAGACCTCCCGGGCCTGGAAGTACACGTCCGGGTTCTGGGCCGTGCCGCGCATCACCGGGCGGTCAGGCGAGAGGCTGCGCATCCGGTGTGCCCGGACCAGCTCGTCGTCGATCATGGCCCGGATCGTCGCGTCCTCGAGCAGCTCGATCTTCTGCACCTCGTGGGACGTGCGGAAGCCGTCAAAGGCGTGCACGAAGGGAACCCGGGCCTTCAGCGTGGACGCCTGCGCGATCAGCGCAAAGTCCATGACCTCCTGGACGTTGCTGCTGAACAGCATGGCCCAGCCCGTCTGCCGGGCGGCCATCACGTCGGAGTGGTCGCCGAAGATGGAGAGGCCCTGCGTGGCCAGCGCCCGCGCCGCAATATGAAAGACCGTCGGGGTCAGCTCGCCCGCGATCTTGTACATATTGGGGATCATGAGCAGGAGGCCCTGCGAGGCCGTGAAGGTGGTGGCCAGCGCACCGCCCTGGAGCGCACCGTGGATGGCGCCGGCGGCGCCGCCCTCAGACTGCATCTCCTGCACCTGCGGCACCGTGCCCCAGAGGTTCTTCACGCCCTTGGCCGCCCAAGCGTCCGCGAACTCGCCCATGGGTGAGGACGGGGTGATCGGGTAGATCGCGATCACCTCGTTGGTCCGATACGCAACGTACGCCGCTGCTTCGTTACCGTCGATTGTAACTTTCCTGGGCATCGATTCACGCTCCTATCTTTCAGGCCGCGGAGGTTGCAGCCTTCTTGTTGCTCCTCTTGTTTATTGTAACGTTGGCGTACTTTCGCCTAACAGGGCAACAAAGTCCCCATTTCGCGCTGGGGACATGGGCCAAAGTATGGGGTGCAGGGTGGGCATGCCTATGGTCAGTTGGGCACATGGCGCGCGTTAGGTCTGTAGCCGGGCACTCGGGCCCGGGCCGGACCAGGTCTGCCGTCCGGGCGGAGGTGCATCGGGTCGTGACCGGAGTCGGTGTCGCGCAGCGGGAGGCTACCAGGCCGCCACGTGGCCGTCCGTGCGCGGCTCGGTGCCCGCCGCCAGCACGCCGCCCTCCTGCCGCCAGATGATCTGGCCGCGCCCGAAGCCCTCGGAGCCCAGGGCCCAGCGCACATCGTGGCCGCAGCGGGCCAGGGCGTCGGCGATGTGGGCCGGGACGGTGTGCTCCAACTCCACTGTCCTGCCTTCCAGCCACCGCCACCGGGGCGCGTCCAGCGCCGCCTGGGGATTCAGGGCGAAGTCGAGGGTGTTCATGATCACCTGGAGGTGGCCCTGGGGCTGCATGAAGCCGCCCATCACGCCAAACGGGCCGACCGGTTGCCCGGCCCGGGTGAGGAAGCCGGGGATGATTGTGTTGTACGGCCGCTTGCCGGGCTCCAGCCGGTTCGGGTGGCCCGGTTCCAGGCTGAAGCAGCAGCCCCGGTTGTTCAGCGCGATGCCGGTCTCCGGGATGACGATGCCGGAGCCGAAGCCCATGTAGTTGGACTGGATGTACGAGACCATGTTGCCCTCGCCGTCCGCGGCGGCCAGGTAGACCGTGCCGCCGCGGGGTGGCCGCCCGGCCGCGGGCTCCAGCGCGTTCGGGCCGATGAGCCGGCGGCGCTCGTCCGCGTACGCGTCGGAGAGGAGGTCGGCGACGGCCACGTCCATGGCGGCCGGGTCGGCGATGTACTGCCGACCGTCGGCGAACGCCAGTTTCAGCGCCTCGATCTGGCGGTGGTACGTCTCCACGTCCTCCCGGGCGGCGAAGTCGAAGCCCTTGAGGATGTTGAGCGCGAGGAGCGCCACCAGCCCCTGTCCGTTGGGCGGCAGTTCCCACACGTCGTAGCCCCGGTAGTGGACGGAGATGGGCTCCACCCACTGCGGGCGGAACGCGGCCAGGTCATCGGCCCGCAGGAAGCCGCCGTGCTGCCGGGAGAAGGCGTCGATGCGCTCGGCCAGCTCGCCGCGGTAGAAGGCCTCGCCCGACGTCTCGGCGATCAGGCGCAAGGTGCGTGCATGTGCCGGCGACCGCCAGATCTCGCCGATGGCCGGCGCCCGTCCCCCGGGTGCGAAGGTTTCAAACCAGGGGCGGAAGACCTCGCCGTCAAGGCTCTTCCTGTATGCGGTGAAGGCGTCCTGCCAGCTCCGCCCGAGGGTCGGGGAGATCGGGTAACCCCGCTCGGCGTACTCCACCGCCGGCGCCAGCACCTGCGCGAGGGGCAGGCGGCCGAAGCGGCGGTTCAGCTCCACCCAGGCGGCGGGCGCGCCGGGCACCATGGCGGGGATGAACCCGTGGCGGGGAATCTCAGCGAGGCCGGCCCGGAGCAGGCTTTCGGCGCTGAGCAGGTGCGGCGCGGGCCCGCTGCTGTTGAGCCCGTGGAGCTTGCCACCTGACCAGATCAGCGCGAAGGCGTCAGAGCCGAGGCCGTTGGAGGTGGGCTCCACCACCGTGAGCATGGCCGCCGTGGCCACGGCTGCGTCCACGGCGTTGCCGCCCTGCTGCAGGATCGCGAGCCCGGCCTGCGCTGCCAGCGGCTGCGAGGTGGCCACCACGCCCCGGGCAGCGTAAACGCAGTTGCGCCGAGACGGATAAGGGTAGGCGAGCGGATCGAAGCGCATCCGCGCATCCTCCTCACTGGATTCCTGTCAACAGCGTATCAACCGAAGGGAGTGGGTGTCAAAAGAAATATGCGCCAGTGCGGCGTGCACGGCTCAGCGCCCGCGAGCGCCGTTGCGGCCGGATGGCCCGGGTGCCGTCTCCGGCGGCCCGGAAAGGTCGGCCACCACGTCTGCGAAGGCACGGAGGGCGGCTTCGCCCGCGGGTGTCAACTGGTACACGCCGCGCGCCACGCGCGCAAACCAGCCATAGTGGTTGTCCTGCAAAACTCGCGCCGCCCGCTGGACGCCGGTCTCGGTGCGGATAAGCCTCACCGGCGCCGGGCCGGTACGCTGCAGGCAGGCGGCGAGGCGCAGCGCGTCCTCCCGGTAGGCCGTGACCAGCGGTCTGCGGGTGGAACCGCCGGGGTTGCGGTCACCGCTGCGGCGCGCAAACTCGGCGAGCAGTCGGGCCCGCTGCTTCCGTGCCGTGCGGGGGCGGCGCGGCTCCGGGTCCAGCAGGACGCTGGCCGAGGCGCGGTCGCCGGTGAACTGCACGGCGATCAGCCCCAGGCCCAGGCGCTGGCAGAGGGCCTTCACCTGCGACCAGCGGCGGTTCCCGCACGCGCGGCGGGGCGGTTCCACGGCCAGGTAGACGGCGTCGGTCAGCCGCAGCCTTTCCACGCCCTGCAGCACCAGATCCAGGTTGAACGTGCGCTTCAGTTCGACCACGACGAGCTCCTCGCCGCGCACGGCCACCAGGTCGCAGCCGTTCACCTCGCCCTTCACGGCGAAGCCCAGGTCTTCCAGCAACCGCTTCACGGGCAGGTAGAGATCGGTCTCGCGGCGCGCCTCCATCCGGCGGTCACCCCCTTCCGCTGCACCGGCCCCGCTCAGCCGCCTTGCTCACCCTAAGCGGTTCTGCTCATCTTCCTTCCTGCGCCGGCCAAATCCTGCTCCGTGCCGACGGGGACCGGCTGCGGCGGAGACGCATACCATAACGGTGACTTACGTGAAGCGGTCTCCCCGAGCAGGAGGTATGGCTGTGCTCTTCGGAGGTTTTCCGATTCCTGGCATTACCTGCCCGTCGCCTCCCTTCCCGACCCCCACGTGGAGCCCGGTGGGGAAAGGACTGCCGCTGCCCTCCCCATTCGCGTACCCCATCCCCTGGGGTGCGCCTGTGGTCACACCCGTGACGGGCTCCGCCAAGGTGCCGCTGCCCACGCCCACCGCGCCGACCATCTTCCCCAGTACGTACCCCTTCGGCGTTCCGGCGATCGGCAAGGCCTTCCCGTTCCCCGCCGCCCCGGCGCTCAATCCGTTCGGCAAGCCGTTCAGCCCGGCGGTTCCCAGCGTGTTCGGGAAGCCCTTCTGCCTGTGAGGGCCGGCGGCCGCGTGGGCGCACCGATCATGCCGTTGATGGAAGTAGGGAGGGGGGCGGAGCCCCCCTCCCTACACTCTCCCCCTGCGAGTTGGTCCCCACTGCCCCGTGGGCGGGCCGTACACGCCGGCCCGCCCACGGTAGAGGGGATATCGCAGGGAGACTCGTGTGATCTACTTCTCGCTGGCCAGCCGGCGCAGCACCGTCTGCAGCACGCCCCCGTTCTTGTAGTACTCGATCTCGACCGCCGTGTCGAGGCGGGAGGTCACGTTGAACCGAATCTCCCGGCCGTCGGCCTTGCGGGCGACCACGGTGAAGGTCTGCCGCGGGGTGAGCTCGCCGCCGATGCCCTCGATGTCGATCACCTCGGTGCCGTCGAGGCCGAGGGAGGCCGCATTCTGGCCCGCCTGGAAGACCAGCGGCAGCACGCCCATGCCGATGAGGTTCGAGCGGTGGATGCGCTCGAAGCTCTCGGCGATGACGGCCTTCACGCCCTGGAGCATCACGCCCTTGGCCGCCCAGTCGCGGGAGGAGCCCATGCCGTAGTCCTTGCCCGCAATGACCACCAGCGGCGTGCCCGTCTCCATATACTTCACGGCGGCGTCCCAAATGGGCATGATCTCGCCGGTGGGCAGGTACTTCGTGTAGCCGCCTTCCTTGCCGTCGGCGAGGGCGTTGCGCAGCCGGATGTTGGCGAAGGTGCCCCGCTGCATCACCTCGTGGTTGCCGCGGCGGGAACCGTAGGAGTTGAAGTCCAGCGGGTCGACGCCGCGCTCCATCAGGTACTTCGCCGCGGGGCTGTCCATGGCGATGGAGCCGGCCGGCGAGATGTGGTCGGTGGTGATCGAATCGCCCAGCAGGGCCAGCACCCGGGCGCCGCGGATGTCCTTCACCGGGGCGGGCGTCAGCTCCATGCCGGCGAAGTACGGCGGCTGCTGGATATACGTGGAGTTCGGATCCCAGGCGTAGAGCTCGCCGTCGGGGGCCTCCAGCTGCTGCCAGTTCTCGTCGCCGTCGAAGACGTGGGCGTAACGCTCCTTGAACATCTCCGGCGTGATGAACTTCTTGATGGCCTCCTGGATCTCCGCGTTGGTGGGCCAGATGTCCCGCAGGTAGACGGGGTTGCCGTCCCGGTCGTACCCGATGGGATCGGCCTTCAGATCGATGTCCACGGTGCCCGCCAGGGCGTAGGCCACCACCAGCATCGGCGAGGCCAGGAAGTTGGCCTTGACCAGCGGGTTGACGCGGCCCTCGAAGTTCCGGTTACCGGAGATGACGGCGGCCACCACCAGGTCATTGGCGGTCACGTCCTTCGCCACGTCTTCCGGCAGGCTGCCCGAGTTGCCGATGCAGGTGGTGCAGCCGTAGCCCACCACGTGGAAGCCCAGCGCCTCCAGCGGCTCCATGAGGCCGGAAGCCTTCAGGTAGTCGGTCACGACGCGGGAGCCCGGAGCCAGCGAGGTCTTCACCCACGGCTTGCGTGCAAGGCCCTTCGCGACGGCCTTCTGGGCCACCAGGCCAGCGCCGATCATCACCGCAGGGTTGGACGTGTTGGTGCAGGAGGTGATGGCGGCGATGACCACCGAACCGTGCTGGACGCCGGTCCTCGTCGCCACGGCGACGCCGCCGCCCTTCTGGATCTGCTCGTCAAAGTTCTTGTGGAAGATGGCCTTGACGCCGCTCAGCACCACCCGGTCCTGCGGGCGGCGCGGCCCCGCCAGCGAAGGCTCCACCGTCGAGAGGTCCAGCTCCAGGGTGTCGGTGAACTCCGGGTCCGGCGTGGCGTCGGTCCGGAAGAGCCCCTGCTCCACCAGGTAGCGGCGGACCATCTCCACATGGGCCTCGTCGCGGCCCGTCTGGCGCAGGTAGTCGAGGGTGATCTCATCCACCGGGAAGAAGCCCATGGTGGCGCCGTACTCGGGGGCCATGTTGGCGATGGTCGCCCGGTCGGCCAGCGAAAGGTTGGACAGGCCGGGGCCGTAGAACTCGACGAACTTCTCGACCACGCCCTTCTGGCGCAGCATCTGGGTCACCGTCAGCACCAGGTCAGTGGCGGTGGCGCCCTCGGGCAGCTGGCCCGTCAGCTTGAAGCCGATCACCTCGGGCACCAGCATGTAGGAGGGCTGGCCCAGCATGGCCGCCTCGGCCTCGATGCCGCCGACGCCCCAGCCCAGCACCCCCAGGCCGTTGATCATCGTGGTGTGGGAATCGGTGCCCACCACGGTGTCCGGCAGGGCGACCAGCTCGCCGTCGACCTCGCGCAGGGCGACGCACGGCGAGAGGTACTCCAGGTTCACCTGGTGGACGATGCCCATGCCCGGCGGCACGGCGCGGAAGTTGCGGAAGGCCTTCTGGGCCCACTTGAGGAATACATACCGTTCCTTGTTCCGCTTGAACTCGAGGTCTACGTTGAACTTGTACGCCCAGTCGGTGCCGAAGGCGTCTACCTGTACCGAGTGGTCGATGACCAGGTCCACCGGGACGAGCGGGTTGATCTGGTCGGCCTTGCCGCCCAGCTTCACCATGGCGTCGCGCATGGCCGCCAGGTCGGCCACTACGGGCACGCCCGTGAAGTCTTGGAGCACCACGCGCGAGGGGATGAAGGGAATCTCCCTGCGGGGCAGATCCTTCGGGTTCCAGGCCGCCAGGGTGCGCACGTCTTCCTCGGTGACGAGGAAGCCATCCAGGTTGCGCAGCAGGTTCTCCAGGAGGATGCGGATCGAGAAGGGCAGCCGGTCCAGCTTGACCAGCCCGGCTTTCTCCAGGGCATCGAGGCGGTAGATGACCGCGGTGCCCGTCCCCGTCTCGAAGGTCGACTTGGCCTTGAAGATGTCTGTGCGGGTCATGCGAGCATCCCTCTTCTCCACTGCGTTTTGGCCCTCGGAGACTGGTCTCCGGCTGGTGCCCTCCTTTGGTACGCCCACGGATGGATATTCGGGCGCACCCAGGGGGGAACACTAATGGTTGGCAACCTTATTCTAGAGCAATCTTTCGGAGCAGTAAATCAACCACCCTATGACGTGCCGTTATGGGGTTATAATCCTGGGGAGCGAGGCGGTTCGGGGCGGATGACCGGCAAGGTAATGCGGGCAGAACCCCAAGAGGTATACAATATAGGTATGGAGTCAGTACAGAGCCGAGTGGCGCGCCGACTCGATTCGCTGTTCCGAACGGGTTACCCCCACCCCATGAATCTCTTTGCCGCCCTCATGCTCGCCTTCCTGCCCGCCCTCTCCTGGCTGTCGGGTGAGGCGGCGGAGAGGGCGCTGTGGGCGCGCCTGTGCGGCGTGGGCCTCAGCCTCGTCTACCTTGCGGTCTGGTGCCGCATCCGTCCTTCCACCCCGGCCTGGCGGAGGGGCGCATACCTCGAACTCTACCTCGTGGTGCAGACGGCCCTCGTCGCCGCCATCTACGCCCTGGACGGCGGGCTCACCCGCTTCCTGTTCGCAGTGGTGGCGGTGCAGGCCGTGTACCTCATCCCGGTGCGGCGTTGGGCTCCTTTCGTGGGTACCCTGGCCGCCCTCTGGCTGGCGCTCTACCTGGCCATCACGCCGCCCGAGCTGCCCGGGGAGAGCATGGTGACCAGCATCGGCATGTACTTCCTTTACCTGGTGTTCGCCTCGCTGGTCACCCTGACGATGCTGCAGCAGGAGCGGCAGGGCCGGCTCGCACAGCAGCTGCTGGAGGGGGTCAACCAGCGCCACCAGGTGCTGCGGGAATACGACCAGACGGCCGAGCACCGGGCTGAGAGCGAGGAGCGTGAGCGGCTGGCCCAGACGATTCACGCCCACCTCGTCGTGCGCCTCGCGGACCTCGAGGCCCGGCTGCGGGCCATCCTGGAGCGGGGGGCACCGGACCGGCAGGCGGTGCGCAGTGCCCGCCTGGAGGCCAAGGCGGTGCTGGCCGAGGTGCGAGACGCCGTGCGCACCTTACGCCCGGACCAGGAGGCGGGCGTGCCGGACGAGGCAGACGCGCCCGGCCGGTTCCCGGCCCCGCCGGAGCCGGAGGTCAGCCTGAAGCTGACCGATCCCATCCGCGTGTACCACATCTGGAATGTGGGGGTGCTGCTGATCACCGCCGGGGTGATGACCGCCGCCAGACTGGTGGGTGGCAGCCCCGACTGGCTCCGCGTGCTGCTGCCCTCGCTGGGGCTGCTGGCCGCCTACGCCGGCGCGTCGGGCCGGCGGGCCGCGTACCCCCTGCGAGCCCTGTTCGTGGTGGTCCAGGCTGTCCTCATCTTCCTGTTGATCTGCCTCACGCGTGAGCCTTTGCTGAACCACCTCTTCCTCGTGGTCTCCGGACAGATGGTCTTCCTGATGCCCGCCGGCACCAGGGGGGTCGTGGCCGCAGTGGCTTTCCCGACTGCGCTCACCGCGGCGGCCCTGCTGATCTCGGAGGCGCCCTCGGCCGTCTCGCCCCTCTCGCTCACCGTGGCGTACGGGGTCACCTACTTCTTCGCCGCGGTGATGGCCCACATGACGCGGCTACAGCTCGAGGCCCGCACCCGGGCCATCCACTACGCTCAACAGCTGCGCGAGGTCAACCGCCTTCTGGAGGCGCGGCTCAGGGAGGTGCGGCGGGTGGCCATCGCCCGCGAGCGGGTGCGCATGGCCCGCGAGATCCACGACGGGCTCGGCCATCACCTTACGGCGGTCATCGTCGATCTGCAGAACGCCGAGGCGCTGGCAGGCGAGGAGCCCGAGGCGGCCCGCCGGCACGTGCAGAGCGGCGTCGAGGTCATCCGGGCCGCCATGCGCTCCAGCCAGGAGATGGTCGAGGCCCTGGACCGCTTCGAGCGTCCGCTTCCGGAAGCCATCCACGACCTGGTTGCGCGCTGGATGCAGGTGACCGGAACGCCCGTCATCCTGCGGGTGGACGGGGCCGGGGCGGAGCTCTCCACCGCCGCCCGGATGACGCTCTTCCGGGCGGTGCAGGAGAGCCTGACGAACATCCAGAAGCATGCGAGGCCCACCCGGGTTGAGGTGACCCTGACGCGGCTGACCGACCGCGTGATCCTGCGGGTGACCAACGACGACCTGGGCCGTGCCGACCACGAGGAGGCGGTGCGCTCCGGCTTCGGCCTCCTCGGCCTCAAGGAGCGAGCCCAGGCGCTGATGGGCGAGTTCGAGGCGGGGCCGAGGGAGGGCGGGGGCTTTCAGGTGTCTCTGGTCCTGCCGATCGGAGTCTGACGGGGGGAACGCCCGATGAACGAAGGCAAGATCCGCATCATGATCGTGGACGACCAGTCCCTGCTCCGGCGGGGGCTGACAGCGCTGCTCAACCGCAACCCCGACATGGAGGTGGTCGCCGAGGCGGGCGACGGCCAGCAGGCGCTCCGCCTGGCCGAAGAGGTGCGGCCCGACGTGATCCTGATGGACGTGCGCATGCCCGTGATGGACGGGGTCGCCGCCACGCGGGAGCTCAGCCGCCGCGGCTGCCCGGCCGGGGTGATCATCCTGACCACCTTCGACGATGACGAGTACATCTTCGAAGGGATCGCCGCCGGTGCCCGCGGCTACCTCCTCAAGGACGCGGAGTACGAGGAGCTGTCGCAGGCCATCCGCACCGTAGCGCGCGGCGAGTCGCTGCTCCAGCCCCAGATCACCACCCGCGTGCTCAAGGAGTTCAGCCGGCTCTCTGCGATCGCCGGCAGCCGGCCCAAGGTGCAGCCTTTGGTCGAGCCGCTCACAGAGCGCGAGCTGCAGGTGCTCCGGCTCATGGCCTCGGGCGCCTCCAACCAGGACATCGCGGCGGCGCTTTACATCGGGCTGGGCACGGTGAAGCACCACGTGCGCGCCATTTTCGGCAAACTGGGCGCCCGCGACCGCGTGCACGCCGTGCTCCTGGCGCAGGAACTGAACCTGGTGTAACGGTATCCGCCTTTCGGACTATCACTCCGGGCAGAGGCGCCGTCCTCCGGGCACAGCAGAGTTATGCCCTGCGACCGGTCCCGCAGGCAGATGTCCCATTCCTCCCGCCGGGTTACGCTGGCTTCAGACTGTGGCTTGCCAGCCCTGTGGCTGTGCATCGCCCCGGCGAGGAGGAACCGGCATGACGCAGAATCGCTCTTGCACCCTGGTCGTCGACGGAGGGGTCGACCTGCCCGAGGAGCTGGTCGCGCAGTACGGCATTCAGGTTGTTCCGCTCACGGTTCACTTCGGCGACGAGAGCTACCAGAGCGGCGTGACCATCACTCCCGCCGAGTTCTACCGGCGGCTCAGGGAGCGGGGTGAGTTCCCCACCACTTCGCAGCCTTCCGTGGGCGACTACGTGGAGGCTTACCGGCGCGCGGGTGAGGCGGGCCTGCCCATCCTGTCGCTGCACCTGTCCAGCGGCCTCTCCGGCTCGTACAACGCCGCACGCACGGCGGCCTCGCTCCTTCCGCACCTGGACATCACCCTGGTGGACACGATGACCCTCTCGGGCGAGATGTCGCTCCAGGTGCTCGTGGCGGCCGAGATGGCGGAGCAGGGCTTCTCCATTCCGGAGATCTGCGACATGCTGCGGGCGGTGAACGAGCGGTCCCGCCTGTACTTCACCATCGAGAAACTGGACTACCTGCGCAAGGGTGGCCGGATGGGCCGGGTCGCCGCGGCGGTGGGCAGCCTGCTCGGCATCCGTCCCATCGTCACCGTCGACAAAGCCACGGGCACCTACGTGGCCGTCGCGAAGGCCCGGTCGTTCCGGCGGGCGGTGGAGGAACTGGCCCACCGCATCATCGCCGACGTCGGCGAGGGCAACGAGGTCAGCCTGATCGTGCTCGAGGGCCACTGCCCCGACGAGGTGGCTCACGCCGTGGCCCTGCTCCGGAGCCGGCTGAACGTCATCTGGTTCCAACACCTGCACGTCAACCCGAGCCTGGGTGCCCACGTGGGCCCCGGCGCCCTGGGTGTGGCCCACTTTCCCGGTCCGCTGCCGTTCGTGGGGCGCGACGTCGTCGCCGCCGACTAGCGGGCCTGCTCCTCACAATGCCGATGGCCGCCCTTCGCAGGGCGGCCGTTTTTCCATGCGCGAGTTCGGTGTTACAGTTCGTAGGTCTCGCCCGGCCGGAGCACCACGGGCTCGGTGCCGCCAGCGGCGCGCACCCGCTCCACGAAGTCGGAGGGGTCCTGCACCAGCAGCGGGAAGGTGCCCCAGTGCATGGGGATGACGACCTTGGGCTGAATCCACTGCACGGCGGTGGCAGCGTCTTCCGGCCCCATCGTGAAGTGGTCGCCGATCGGCAGCAGGGCCACGTCGATTCCCGGGGCCTCGATCACGCCGTTCAGCAACTTCATGTCGCTGAAGAGGGCGGTGTCGCCCGCGTGGTAGATGCGCTTCCCCCCCAGGTGGATGACGAAGCCGCACGCGTGGCCACCCGTGTGCCCGAAGCCGTGGTACGCCAGCGTGACGCGCACCTGACCGAAGTCGAAGCGCTTCTTGCCGCCCAGAGCCATGCCCACCACCTCGACGCCCTGCTTTGCCAGCTCCTGCCCGGCCTCGAAGGTGGTGATGACGGTCGCACCGGTCCGGCGGGCGATCGCCACGGTGTCGCCTACGTGGTCATCGTGCATGTGCGTCACCAGGATGTACTTCGGGTGCAGGTCTGTCGCCTTCACGGGGCAGACCGGATTGCCCGTGATAAACGGGTCGATGAGCAGGTTCCACTCCCCTTCCACGATTTCGAATGCGGAGTGGCCCAGGTACCGGATTCGCACAAGATCGCCTCCTCTTTGGGTGGTTTTCGGAAGTAGTTTCCCCCGTAGCACCGTCAATACTGTACAGAGAAGGGTTTGAGGGATCATATATGGAAGGAACAGTACGAACATAACTTGAACACCGACAACGAATACCGTTACCGGCTGGGGGATCGAAACATGGTGCGCAGGGCGTGGTGGCTGGTCCTTACGTTGGCCGTGGTCATCGGAGCACAGTGGCTGCTGGCGCGCAGCCACGCCGACTTGAGGGTGGAGACGGAACGCCTGGCCGAAGCTCCCGTGCTGCACTTTGCCGCCGTGGGGGAGGCGCGCGGGGCTGTCGTCGTCCTGCACGACCTTGGCGGAAGCAAGGAGCTCATGCAGTGCTGGGGGTACGGCCTGGCCCGCCGCGGGTTTGATGCCTACGTACCGGACCTGCCGGGCCACGGAGAGCAGGTGGCGCCGCTGCCCCAGTGGGAGGCGGGCGCAGACGCCGCTCTGGGCGGATGGGTGAACCGCCTGGTAGCCGAACTCCTCGCGGACGGACGGGCCGAGCCGGGCAAGGTGGGGCTGCTGGGCCAAGGCCTCGGGGCGGACGCCGCACTCGCGGCGGTGCAGCGGCAGCCCGCCGTGGCGGCCACCATCCTCGTGTTCCCGTCTGAGCCGGGGACGACCGGGTCGCCCGATCGGCTCGTTCTGGCCGGAAATCCGGTTCCCGGCCTCTGTGATGAGAATGCCCTGGCTCAGGCGGCCGCCTGGCTGCACCAGCAGATGGGGACGGAGCCGCCTGCCGGAAGCGCGGCGCCTTCACCTCTGCCCTGGCTGCTCGTGAGCCTCGCCGGCGGGGTGGGCGCGCTGGCTGCCGCTTCGGGGCTCGTGCGACCGCGCCTTGCGCGCACCGGGTCCCGGACGCGGCCGACGGGGCTGGCCGCCGGGCTGGTGGCCGTCGCCGTCGCCCTGCTCAGCGCCGTGCTGGCCGCGGTTTACTGGCGGTTACCGCAGCTGGGTGTGGCGCTGTTGGACTACCTCCTACCATATTTCCTGGTCGCGGCGGCCGTTCTCCTGCTTTTCCGAACGCTCTGGCCGCGCGAATTCGGCGTGCCGCTCCTGCAGCCCGGCGAGCCTCTGCCGGCGGCTGTGATGCGGGGTGTTGCGGTGGCGTTGGCCTTCGTCGGCGCGGTGGTGCCCGTGATTCACCTGAACGTGACCCACTTCTTGCCCAATCAGCCCAGGCTCCTGCCGCTGGCGGCGGCCACGCTGGTTTTCTGGCTGTACGCCGTGCAGGTGGAGGGGCTGAAGCGCGCGGTGGCGGGCGGGCCATCGCCGGGCGGCCTGGCGCTGGGGCTCGGGGCCAAGCTGGTGATGGTGGCCACCTGGGTGGGGGCCGGCGTTCTGCCCCGTCCGCCGGCCCTCCTGGCCGCAGTCGCCCCCCGGCTGTTCGGGGCACTGGTCCTGCTGGAACTTGTCGACTGGGGGCTTGCCGCGATGCGTTTCTCGCCCGTGAGCATCGCACTGACCGAGGCCTTCATTCTGGGCTGGTCCGCAGCGGTGGTCCTGCCGCTGGTGTGACCCGGAAGTGCCCGGGGGGGTACAGAACCTGGCATGGACCTGTGCGCGTGGCGGGGTTATAATAACCCCGCCACTGATCTCCTTTCCGGGGGTGAGAGGGTTGCCTGAGGTTCTGCTGAAGCCGATCCGCCTCGGCGGCGGCGTGACGATCGAGCGCCCGCTGGCGCTGGCACCCATGGCCGGCGTGACCAACTGGCCCTTCCGCCGCCTGTGCAAGGAGCAGGGTTGCGGGCTGGTGGTCACGGAGTTCGTGAGCGACAAGGCGCTCCTCTACGACAGCCCGCGCACCAGGGAGATGATCCTCCTGCTGGACGACGAGCGCCCGGCAGGGGTGCAGCTCTTCGGCGCCGAGCCGGAGACGATGGCCCGGGCTGCCGTGCGGGTGGTGGAACTGGTCCGGCCGGACCTGATCGACATCAACATGGGCTGCCCGGCGCCGAAGGTCACGCGGGGCCGCGGCGGCTCTTCGCTCCTGAAAGAGCCGGAACTGGCTCAGGAAATCGTACGCCAGGTCGTGCGGGCCGTGGCGCCGGTGCCGGTGACGGTGAAGATGCGCATCGGCTGGGACGCGGCATCGATCAACGCCGTGGAGGTGGCCCGGCGGGTGGAGGAGGCCGGGGCCCAGATGATCACGGTGCACGGCCGCACCCGGCAGCAGCACTACTCCGGCCGGGCGGACTGGGACGTGATCGCCGCGGTGGCCCGCGCCGTTTCGATTCCCGTGCTGGGCAACGGCGATATCACCGACCCCCGGATCGCCGCAGAGCGGCTGCGCACCGCCTTTGTGGCGGGGCTGGCCATCGGCCGGGGGGCTTTGGGAAACCCCTGGATCTTCAGTCGGACGCTTCACTACCTGGAGACGGGGGAGCTGTTGCCGGAAGCCAACGCCCGGCAGCGCGTGGAGATGGCGCTGCGCCACCTCGACCTGATGATCGCCTACAAGGGAGAGTTTCTGGCGGTACGGGAGATGCGGAAGCATGCGGCCTGGTACCTGAAAGGTCTCTACGGCGCGGCGGAGGCCCGGGCCAACATCAACCGGGCGGAGCGTGCCGAGGAGATGCGCTCGCTGCTGCTCGGCTTCCTGGAGCGGCTGGAGAGGTCAGGCCGCACGGAGGTCGACCCGGAGGCCGTGGCGGCGGTCGACGAGGAATCGCCCACGTCGTGCGGGGCATGAGGGCAGCCAGGCGGCGCCGGAAGCGTCAGACAGTTAAGTTGACACTGCTGCACCGTCATACGTATAATAATCGTGCTACCGAAAGTAAGCACTGCGAGAAACCGGGGCCCGGCCGGCCGACGCCCGGCTTGCGGCGAACGGGCTCGTAGTGCTTCGTCGCAGCTTGGGGACAGGTTCCCGGGGTATACGGCGCCCGGCCCGGCTCGTATACATCCCTGACCACCGCTGGGTGCAGTCGTCTGGTGTAAAGGGGAGAGCCGAATGCCCGAGAAAGAGGTACTGCTATCGCTGGAAGGGTTGAAGCAGCTGGAGCAGGAGCTACTCTACCTCCGCACGGTGAAGCGTCTGGAAGTGGCGGAGCGGATCAAGCAGGCCCGGGAGTACGGCGACATCGCGGAGAACTCCGAGTACGAGGACGCCAAGAACGAGCAGGCCTTCATCGAGGGCCGCATCCTGGAGCTCGAGAAGATGCTCCGGAACGCCCGGGTGATCGACGAGCCCGTCGGCAACCACGACGTGGTGGTGGTGGGCAGCACCGTGGTCCTGCGCGACCTGGAGTACGGTGAGGAGTGTACGTACACCATCGTAGGCACCACGGAAGCGGACCCCTCCCAGCACCGCATCTCCAACGAGTCGCCGGTCGGGCGGGCGATCATGGGCCAGAAGGTGGGCACCGTCGTGGCTGTGGAAGCGCCCGACGGGGTGATCAAGTACGAGATCGTGGCGATCAAATAGCAGGGCGGGGGGCGAATGCCCCCCCGCTTCAGTCGCGCACCTCCTGACCCAGCCTGAGCTCGGGGCCGTCCTTCCGCTTCTGGCCCGGCGGCGGGTTCCGGGGTTCCGGCGCCTCCCACGGACGCACGGTGGCCTCGTATCGGGGGCTTTCGTCCGGCCCGGGCGAGTCCCTGAGATTCGCCTCGTAGGCCGACTGGCCCAGGTCGCCCGCCGTGGGACCCAGCTGTGGCTGCTTCAGGTCGTGGAGCGGCCTTGGCATGGCGATCGCCTCCCGCGCATAGTCTGCCCCGATTGCGCCCGGGCACGGCTTGGTAAGATCAGGGCGGCTGGCAGAAGGATCGGCGTTGACAAGCGGCGAGGCGGGCGGGTACAATAGCTAAGCGGCTGACGGGGCTGTAGCTCAGCTGGGAGAGCAGCGCCTTTGCAAGGCGAAGGTCGAGGGTTCGAATCCCTTCAGCTCCACCATGACGAATACCGTTGCACTGCGGATCGGGCGAAGCCCGGTCCGCTTTTTCGCGCTCCTCCGGCGGCGAGAAAAAGCGCCCCGGGCACCGCCGGTGGGCGGCGCCGGGGCCTGACGAGGACGGGGGAGACCGTTCCCGTCCCTCTCGGGTTGTGCGTTACTTGACAATCAGCTTGCCCTTCATGCCGGACTCGAGGTGACCGGGCACGTCGCAGATGATCTCGTGCTCGCCCTTCTGCGAGGCCCTCACCTCGATCACGCTCGACTGCCCGGCCGGAACCTGGCCGGAGTTCACGCCCAGGGCCGGGATGAGGAAGTTGTGGGCCACGGCGGGATCCTTGTTCACCAGGGTGATCTTCAGGGTGTCGCCCTCGTTCGCCTCCAGGACGTCCGGGACGAACACCATCTCACCGTTCGGCCCCATCTCGACCGTGAGCTCCTTGACCTCGCCGCTCTTGCCGCCACAGGCGGTGAGCAGAACCAGAGACAGCAGACCGACCAGAAGAATCGTGGTAAGTTTCTTCATAGTTCCGGTTTCACTCCCCTTCCGTTCAATAGCATCATGCCAGACAGATGCGATTAGTCCAATAGGACGCGTAACGTAGTCGGTCTCTCGGATCATAGACCGAGTAGGGTCCCCGCCCTAAGTACTGCCATGCATGCAACTTTCGCCCCGACCATGCTACAATAGCGGCTGAAAACCCTGTCGTTACCCTCTTTTCTTAGAAGTGTGATAACTATAGCCTTGATGATACCACGGTGTCCTGACCCGCAGCAAGGTGTATTCGTGCTCACATTCACTACTTTGAGGTTGAACTTATCGATATAGTTTAACCAAACCGAGCGCAAAGCTTCCTGGGGGCGGTTATTTGGCACGTTTGGCACGCTCGTCATGGGCAGGCCTGGCCGTGGCGCTGGCCTTGCAGCTCCTGCTCCCCGCGAAGGCCGCGGCTGAGCACCTGAGTGGGGGCGCAAGCGACCTGATGGGCCTGTACGGCGGCAGCGCACTGCTGCTCGGCTTCACCGGTCTCCTCGGCGTGCTGGGCCTGGCGCCCCGCCGCTGGCGCTGGTACGGCTACCGCTACGGCCGGTGGCTGCTGGGTCTGGGGCTCCTGGTGCTGCTGGGCGGGGGGTTCCACGCCAGCGTCGTCGGCACGGCGGAGCGGGAAACCGGCGACGTGGCCCTGGGGCGTCTGGCCACCCAGCAGCTCCTCGGCACCCTCACGGTCTTCGCCTCGTTCTGGGGGCTGGTCTACTACGCCGCCAGACGCTCCGGGGTGCTGAACATGGGCGAGTCCGTCAAGTACGCCATCCTGCGGAACGGCGACCCGCCCGAACCGACGGCGGCCCGGGTCGGGCGGCCGGGGGAGCAGCGGCTCATGTGGATTCCCGTCGCGGCGATGGGCCTTCTGGCCTTCTTCTTCAGCGCAGGAGTCCTGATCACCTTACTCCGTCTGCCCTCTGGCGCAAGGCCCTAGCACGCGACCGCGCAGTCTGCAAAAGGGAGGAGAGAGATGATGTTCAGTGCTGTAGAAGGATCCGCAAGTCGGAACTTCTTCTACACCGCGGTCTTGTGGATGGCCATCGGGATGAGTTTCGGTCTCTTTGCGGCGGTGCTTCTGATCTTCCCTGACCTCGTGAAGGGCATCCCGGTGCTCGAGTACTTCACCTTTGGCCGTGTCCGTCCGGTGCACACCAACCTGGTGATGTTTGGCTGGCTCAGCGGGGCCTACTTCGCAACGCTCTTTTACATGGTTCCTCGCCTCTCCGGCACCCCGCTCTGGAGCGAACGGCTGGGCAACTTCGCCGTGCTGTTCTACAACCTGCTGATGACCGCGTACGCCGTGACCCTTCTCATGGGCATGAACGCGGGCCGTGAGTACGCCGAGTCCACCTGGGTGCTGAAAGTCCTGACGGTCGTGCTGTTCGCTCTGGTCTTCTTCAACGTGATCATGACCTTCGCCAACCGCAAGGAGAAGGAGCTGTACGTCACCGCCTGGTACATGCTCGGCGCGGTGGCGACTGCGCCCGTGATCTACGTCGTGGGCAACCAGTTCCTGATGCCGACCAACCCCGTGACCGGCGTGAACGACGCGGTGATCAACTGGTTCTACGGCCACAACATCCTCGGCTACTGGTTCACCACCATCGGCGTCGGCGCCATCTACTACCTCCTGCCGAAGCTGACCGGCAACCCCATCTGGAGCCACAGGCTCTCCATGATCGGCTTCTGGATGCTCATGTTCGTCTACGGTCCCACGGGAGCCCACCACCTGGTCAACGGTCCGGTCCCGTACTGGCTGCAGACCATCTCCATCGCCTTCTCGGTCTGTCTGATCGTCCCGGTGTGGACGGTGCTCACCAACTTCTACGGCACGATGAACGGCCGCTGGGGCGCGCTGAAGGAATCGGTGCCGCTGAAGTTCCTGGTCTCCGCCATGGTGTTCTACTTCATCACCTGTTTCCAGGGTCCGATGCAGTCCCTGCGTTCGGTGAGCTCGATCGTCCACTTCACCAACTGGGTCGTGGGCCACGCACACCTCGCGCTGGTCGGCACCTTCTCGTTCATCATGTTCGCCACCATCTACTACGCCCTGCCCCGCCTGATTAACCGTGAAATCTGGTCGGCGAAGCTGATGGACTGGCATTTCTGGCTTTCGCTGATCGGCTTCACCCTCTTCTTCGTCTCGCTCACCATCGGTGGCCTCGTCCAGGGTTCCGACTGGGCGGCCAACCAGTCCGCCAACTTCATCGCCTCCGTCATCAACCAGCGGCCCTTCAACATCGCCCGGGCGGTCGGCGGCGCGATGATCCTGGGTGCCCAGCTGGTGTTCATCTACAACATCTTCAAGACTGCGACGGCCGGCAGCAGGCTCGGCGCCGGGCAGGCCGAGACCGGCTCCGCCGTGGCCGGCGTATAGCGAGGAGGCGGTGTGCGCATGGGCAACAAGTTCGAGAAGAGCGCTGCGCTGGTTGGTCTGGGCGCCTTCCTGCTCCTCACCTTCGCCGTGATCCTCACCGTGGCGTTGCCGCTGATGCAGGAGGAGCTTTACGCAGCCTCGCCCTCGTCGCCGCGCTACAAGGGGATGTACAACGACGGCAAGCCGATCAGCCCCCAGGTGGCTCGCGGCCGCGAGATCTACATCCGCGAGGGCTGCTTCTACTGCCACACCCAGCAGGTTCGCACGCTGCCCAACGACGCTGCCTTCCAGGCTCCTGCCGTCACCCTCAGCGACGGCACCGTGGTCGGCGGCCGGGCAACCCGCCCAGAGGACTACAGCAACGACAACCCGGTCTTGCTGGGCTCCCAGCGCACCGGACCCGACCTCAAGTACGTGGGTCACCGCCTGCCATCCAAGGAATGGCACATCGCCCACCTGATCGACCCGCGGTCCACCGAGCCCAACTCGATCATGCCATCGTACGCCCACCTGCCGGCCGACGAGCTGGACGCCCTGGCCGAGTACCTGCTCACGCTGCGCGACTGGGCGGTTCCCGTCGAGACCCTGGCCAAGTATCCCGGGCCTGACATCCTGCAGGCGACCGACGACATCCTGCCCGACGAGTACCGCGGCCTCACCAACCCCTACAGCGTCGATGATGCTTCTGTCCTGGCCCGGGCCGAGGCGCTCATCGAGGCCAACGGCTGCCTGCAGTGCCACGGTCAGGACATGAGGGGCAGGGGGCCCGGGGACGACTGGCCTAACCCGCCGTACCCGACCGACTGGTACAAGGCTGCCGAGACCCACTCCGAGCAGTTCATCTTCTGGGTGATCTCGGAAGGCACTCTTCGGGAGGACGGCTCCGGCTCCGGCATGCCGGCCTGGCGTCTGAACGGCCTGTCGGAGGAGGACCGCTGGGCCCTGACCACCTACATCAAGTCGCTCGCCGGCAAGCAGTAGCGACGAAGGGGGGACCTCCCGGTGGATATCGAGTGGACGCGCTTTGCTGACCTGGCGCCCTCGAACGTCCTCCTGCTCCTGGTCGTGCTGCTCATCTGGGCCCTGATCATCGGGGGGATGTTCTGGGCCTTCAGGTCGGGCAGTGCGAGCATGGGTGAAGACGTGAAGTGGAAGTACGTCAAGGATGACGAACCAGTTTCGCACTGACGGAGGTGGAACCATGTCTGAGGAGAACCGGCCGCAGAGCGAGGAAGCACACCACCAGTCGCCTCCGGTTCCCAAGTTCCTGCTCCTGGTCTACGCCGTGATCGCCATCTTCTTTGTGTACTACATCGCTGGCAACCTGCGGTTTGGGCCGAACAGCCCCACTGGCTTCTAGGGCCGTGCTGACCCCCCTCGCCCGGGGCGAGGGGGGTCTCGCACCAGCGGAGGAGATGCAGATGAGAGACCGCCTTGGCAAGGTCAAGACTGTCATCCGCCGCCGGCGGCGGGCCGTACAACTGACCGTTCTGGCCCTGCTGATTCTCGCACCGTTCGTGCACCTCTTCCGGTTTGACCTGCCCAGCATGTCGCTGTACCTCTTCGGCACGCGCCTCTGGGTGAAGCACGTCTTCGTCTTCCTGCTGCTCCTGGTGACGGTGATCTACGCCATCATCGCCGCCAGCCTGCTGTTCGGGCGGGTCTTCTGCGGCTGGGTCTGCCCGCAGAACCTGTTCAACGAGCTGACCCGCACCTGGGACCGGCGCCTGGGCCGGGCCGGCAGCATCCTGCTCTCGGTGGCCATCAGCCTCTTCGGCGGGTTCGTGGTGTGGAGCTACTTCCATGACGGCGTCGCCCTTCTGCGGGAGTACCGGAGTGGTCAGGTGCCCCTGGTCCCCACGGCCTTCATCGCCTTCTTCGGACTGTTCTTCACGGGGGCCATGGCGTGGTGGCGGACCTCCGTCTGCCGCGTGGTCTGCCCGTACGGGCACCTGCAGTCCATCATCTCCAACCCTGACACGATGCACCTGCAGGTGTTCAACCTCCCCGGCAACCGCGACATTTGCGCCACCTGCGGGCTCTGCGCCGAAATCTGCCACATGGGCGTGGACCCGCGTACGACGGAGCAGAAGCACTGCGTTGTCTGCGGCGACTGCCTGGACGCCTGTGCGCTGGTTTCGGGGGCCCGGAAGGTGCCGCGGGTACTCAACTTCACCATCGGCTCGGGCGAGCGGGCGGTGGCCCTGCGGGAGCGGGGGCAGCTGTGGCAGAACGTGCGCCGCCTGGCGCCCCGGCTCCTCCTGCCGCTTACGCTCACCGTGGCGCTGGGCGGGCTTTCGGCCTACTTCCTGGTCCACCGGCCGCTGGTTGACCTGGTGGTGGCCAAGGACCACCGGCTGGCGCTGGCTGCGGGCAGTCCGGTGAGCAGCGGCGCCGTGATGGCCGTCTCCGTCATCAACCTGTCGGAGCAGCCGGACCGCTTCCACCTGGAGGTGGAGGGGCTGCCGGAGTACTGGGCCACCCTCGAGCAGTCCACCGTAGAGCTGGGTCCCGGGGAACGTGCCCTGGTGCGGCTGCGAGTGCATCCCACCGAACGGAAGGTCGGCTCGCACCGCTTCACGGTGCGCGTGGTGGCGGAGCAGAGCGGTGCGGAGGCGAGCTTCGAGACCGTGCACGTGGTGTACTGAGGCCGGTTCGCGCTTGGGCCTAAAGTTCGCTAAAAAAGAGGAATACGAGAAAGCGCAAAGAACCATACATTTTCCAGACCGTCGGCGCCGATCGGGTCAGGTGAGGTGGCCGGTGCCCCACCGGCCACCCCCTTGCACGGATGTTGCCATATTTTTGTATTGATAATGATAACCATATTCCGTTATAATGACGTTTGTTGGAAACAGTGCGACTGATCGGACGTCTGGCGTCTGCTTGCCGATACAGGGGAGGTGCTGATTCGGTGGGTCTTTGGTCCAGGTTCAAGAACACGACGTTGTACAAGTCGATCTACCGGAACGAATACCCCGATACTCCGCGCAACCAGGTGCTGGTGATCCTCAACAGCGTGGTGCTGCATCTGCACCCGGTGAAGGTGCCGCGGCGCGCCGTGCGGATGAGCTATACGTGGGGGCTCGGCGGCCTGTCGCTGCTCATGTTCCTGATCCTCACCGTGACGGGCGTGTGGCTGATGTTCTACTACGTGCCCTCCGTGCCCGGCGCATACGAATCGATGAAGGCGCTGGAGACCGACGTCATCTTCGGCCCGTTCGCCCGCAACCTCCACCGCTGGGCCGCCCACGGCATGGTCCTCGCGGTGTGGCTGCACATGACGCGGGTCTTCTACACCGGTTCTTACAAGCCGCCCCGGGAGTTTAACTGGGTCATCGGCGTCGTCCTGTTCACCATCACCGTGCTGCTCTCATTCACTGGTTATCTCCTGCCCTGGGACCAGCTGGCTTACTGGGCGATCCAGGTGGGCTCCAACATGGCCCGGGTGACGCCGGTCGTCGGCAGCTACGTCCAGCGGGCGCTGCTGGACGGCTATGAGATCGGCCCGTCCACGCTGGTGCGCTGGTACACGCTCCACGTCATCCTGCTGCCGCTCGCCTGCATCGCACTGATGGCCGTTCACTTCTGGCGCATCCGCAAGGACGGCGGCATCTCGACGCCCATCCCGTACGAAGAGGAAGAGGACGAGAGCCTGCCGGCGAGCGACGCCGAGGTCGCCGACTAGGGGGGAAGTCGCATGGCTGAGCAGACCGAGAAGTATCAGCAGACGGGACCGAAGGTGAGTCCCGGCCAGAAGGAAGAGCTGGTTTACACGTGGCCGTTTCTGGTCTCCATCGAGGCGATCATGGCCGTCACCATGATCCTCGCCCTGGCCCTCATGGCCACCTTCGTGGACGCACCGCTCCTCGACATGGCCAACCCCGATGAGACGCCTAACCCGGCGAAGGCGCCGTGGTACTTCCTGGGACTGCAGGAGCTCCTGCTCCACATGGACCCGGCCCTGGCCGGCGTGATCGTACCCGGGGCCTGCCTGGTCCTGCTGGCCACGATCCCCTACATTGACCGGGACCGGCGGGGGACCGGCATCTGGTTCTCCACGAAGAAGGGCGTGCCCATCACCGTCTTCTCTGCGGTCTACACGGCGGTGATCGAGATCGCCCTGGTGCTCGTGGACGAGGTGCTCCGGGTGAGCGGCATGGAGGAAGGTTCCCACGGCGTCTCCGCCACCGTCACGTGGCTCCTGACCGAGAAGGCCGGCTTCGCGACCGAGGCGGTCTCGTGGATCGGCTCGATCTTCATCCCGCTCTGCCTGATGATCGGCATCCCCTGGGTGCTGGCCGCCATCGTCAGGCGGCGCTACCAGGCCAACACCCGCGAGATCATGATCGCCCTCTACACTTTCTTCTTCACTTCCTTCCTCGTGCTCTCCGGGATCGGCACCTTCTTCCGGGGCGAGTCCATGCGGCTGGTCTGGCCGTGGGAGCTGCACGCTCCGCACTAGACCTGTCTCGCCCCGACGTGACAAACCGCTGGGAAAGGGTGAAACTCCATGGCCGCTGAGAACAAGGTGCGCGGCTCCGCGGCGGCGCCTCCGGCCCCTGCTGCCACCGGCGCAGGCATGAGCCGCCGGCAGTTCCTGCGCAGTTCCATGTTTGCCTCCATCGGCGCCATGTTCGGCCTCGCCGGAGCGGGCGGGGCGGGCATGTTCTGGCCGATCAAGCTCTCGGGCTTCGGCGGCATCGTTCCCGCCCCCGTCAAGGCCCATGAGATGAAGGTGGGCGACGTGGTCGCCGTGCGGGAGGGCAAGTACTACCTCACCCGCAGCGAGGACGGGCTGATGGCCCTCTACTGGCGCTGCGTGCACCTGGGCTGCACGGTTCCCTGGAACGCCGCCGAGGGCAAGTTCATGTGCCCGTGCCACGCCTCTGTGTACGACATCAACGGTCAGAACATCGCCGGCCCGGCGCCGCGTCCGCTGGACATGATGGCGATCACCATCCAGCCCGACGGCACGGTTCTGGTGGATACCGGCAAGATCACCGAGCGCAGGCACCACGACCCCAGCCACGCCGTCAAAATCTGAGCCGAGGGAGGGGCGGTAGCAAGGATGTTCGACCTCACCAGTCTGCTGGGCCAGGCCTCGTCCGTTTCCAGCCCCTGGTACCACGGGGTGCGAGTTTCAGAGGCGACCGAGCTCCTGATCGTCGTGGCCCTGTTCCTCGGCGTACTTGTAAGCGTGTACTTCATCCAGCGCTGGATCGGTGACTACTAGTCCGGTGCCCGGAAAGGAGCTCGACGGTTGTGCGTAACGAGAGAAAGTACAAGGTCATCACGCTGCTCTCGCTGGCGTTGGCCCTCCTGCTGCTGGGCACTGGCATTCGGGAGCCGTTCCGCATGGCGAATGCGGAGCGGCGGCAGCACGAGGAGTACGTGCTGAAGGGCGCCCAGCTCTACGCCGCGAACTGCGCGCAGTGCCACGGCCCTTACGGCGAGGGCGTGGTGGGCATGCCGCTCAACCGGGCTGACTACCGGTTGGATCCCGACTCGCCCGCGGGCCGCGACGTCTACCGCATGCTGTATGAGACCATCGCCATGGGCCGTGAAGGCAACGCCGACCACTACCAGTGGGTCAGGGTGAAGACGCCCGAGGGCAAGGACGCCTGGATGTCGTACACCGAGATGCCCGCCTGGCTGAAGGAGTACGGCGGTCTCCTGGACGAGGAGGCCGTGAAGGCCCTGACCCTGTTCATCATGTACGACAAGTCCAACGGGGCGCAGTGGTACATGGTGGGCGACTCGACGAAGGCGCCGATTCCTTCGCCTGACCTGCAGCCTGACGATTCCGGCGAGATCCCGCTGCCCGACGCCGACGTCTCTCCCGAGGTGAACGCCACGGCCAAGGCGCTGCTCCGGGACTACACCAAGACTCAGTGCCTTACCTGCCACACCATCGGCGTCAAGGGCGGCAAGGCCGGCCCCGACCTGACCCGCCTGGGCTCCTGGGGCATCGACCAGGAGTTTCTGGAGGAATGGATCAAGCGGGCCAGCGGGACCAACGCGATGCCCCACGACGAGCGGATGCCCATCTACTGGCGTGAGAACCGCGCCATCACCACCACCGAGATCGACCTGAGCAAGAAGACGGTCTCCGAGGGGCCGTACTACATGCCCGCCTTCGAGGGCCGGCTGACCGACGAGGAGATCGCCATCATCGCGGAGTACCTGCTGGGGCTGAAGTAAGGCCTGAAGACGGGGGTGAGCAGGTGCGGCCATACCTGACAGCGCTGCTGGTCATCGCCTTCCTGGTGGGGAGCCTGTTCCGGGCATCGGAGCTCACGGGCATGCGCATCTGGAACATGTTCGCCACGTTTGGCATCTTCCTGTTCGGCGTGGTCGGCTCACTGGCCCTCACCCGTCTCCAGCAGCGGTCGGGCATCCGAAGTGTGCAGGAGGCCCTGAAGGCCCTGGAGCCCGAGTGGGTCATCACCGACTGGTCACACGCGGCCGCCGAGCGCCCTGACTACCTGCTGGTGGGGCCGGGCGGCATCCTGGCGGTGTGTGTGGAGGACTCGCCCCGGGCGCTGTCGGCTGCCCGCACGCGGAGGCAGGTGGCGGCCGCTGCTGTCCGGACCCTCCGGGCGGCGGACTGGGTGTGCAGGAGGCTCGCCGAACTGGACGCAGGCCACCTGCCCGTGCGGCCCGTACTGCTGCTTTCCCGACTGCGGGCGCTCCCCGAATACAGCCAGGAGGGCGTGCCGGTCCTCAACCCGGAGGGACTCGCGGCGTTCGTGGGCGCCCTCGCACCGGCGCCCACCGTGAGCCGCCCGTTGCGTTACCGGCTTACGCGCCGCCTGCGGGAAGAAGCCCTGCCCGAGACCGGCTAGCCGTACCCCCAAAGGAGGGAAAAGCGTGCCCCACTTCATCAACGAGAAGTGCATCGGCTGCACCGCCTGCGTGGCCGTCTGCCCCACCGAGGCCATCAGCGGGGAGCGGAAGCAGATACACTATATCGACCCGAAGCTTTGCATTGACTGCGACGCCTGCGTGCGCAGCTGCCCGGTGATGGCGATCGCGGACGAGTTCGGCGTCTACAAGCCCCGCATCGCCAAGCGGGCCGACTGGCCGAAGCCGGTCATCGACCCCGTCTCGTGCTCGGGGTGCGACTTCTGCGTGGAGATCTGCCCGTTTAACTGCCTCGAGTTGGCGGGCGAGGGCCCGTTCTTCGGCACGGCGGTGCTGGTGCGGCCCCAGGCCTGCGTCGGCTGCCGGGAGTGCGAGGAGGTCTGCGCCAAGGGTGCGATCATCGTCATGACGCCCGGCGAGGTGCACCCCATCGCCGCCGCCGAGGGCCGCGCGTGAGGCGGGCGCTACAGGTGAGGGAGCCCTTCGTTCCGGGCTCCCTCTTCTCGTCCCCGGGCTGAGGGGGCTGGGCCTCCCCCCGGGAGGGCCGGGAAGGCACGTGTAGCGGAGAAGGGATGGTGGCAAAGTATCTAAGGTGAGCGGTAGCGCTTTCGGACAAGATTGCAGGCAGCAGAAGGAGAGACCTGCGGGCGGGTCGAAATTGCAACTGCATCGGGGATGAGTTTTCAGACGTGGGAGGGCCTCGCTCTGGCTCGACTCCGATGACGTGGGTTGCCTGAATCGCAGCGGGTTGTCCGGCGCCCAGCCTTTGGGAAGCGCACCTTTGCGGTGCGCCGAGCCCCTTGTAGCCGACACGCAAGTCCGAATCGTATTGCCTGGGGCCCCCGGCTGAGCGCAGTTCCATCAACCGTTGAGGAGGAGATGGAGTTTGAGAAGATTTGCTGTCGACAAGGTGCGGAACCTGGCCCTCATCGCCCACAGCGGCGCGGGGAAGACATCGCTCGCCGAGGCCATGCTCTACAACGCCGGCGTTACGGACCGGCTTGGGCGCGTTGACGAGGGCAATACGGTTATGGACTATGACCCCGAGGAGATCCGGCGGAAGGTCTCCATTTCCATGGGCATCGCGCCGCTGGAGTGGAAGGGCCTGAAGTTCAATGTGCTGGATACTCCGGGGTATTTTGATTTTGTCGGCGAGGTCAAGGCCGCCCTGCGGGTGGTCGAGACCGCCATCCTGCTGGTCGACGCCGTGGCCGGCGTCGAGGTGGGCGCGGAACTCACGTATGAACACGCGGTGAAGGCCGGCGTCTCCCGCCTGATCGTCATCAACAAGATGGACCGGGAGAACGCCAACTTCCAGAAGACCCTGGAGGCGCTGGAGGGCGCCTTCGGGCGGCCCGTGGTCCCGTTCCAGCTGCCGATCGGGTCCGAGGCCAGCTTCAAGGGCGTCGTGGACGTCGTCGCCCGGAAGGCTTACGTGTTCTCCGGCAAGACCGTGAAGGAGGAGGCCGTCCCCGCCGAACTCGAGGGTCAGATCGGCGAAATCCGCGACAAGCTGATGGAGCTGGCGGCCGAGGCCGATGACGAGCTGACGATGAAGTTCCTCGAAGAGGGCGAGCTCTCGCAGGAGGAGATGGAGCGGGGGCTCCGCCTGGGCGTGCACAAGGGCGACATCGTGCCGGTCCTCGTGGCTGCGGCCTCCAAGAACATCGGCATCAGCACGCTGATGGACGCCATCGCCACGTATGCGCCGTCGCCGGCGGACCGCGGCGATCTGGTGGGCAAGACCCCGGACGGCGAGCCGGTGAGCCGGCCGATCGGTGAGGACCAGCCTGTCAGCGCCCTGGTGTTCAAGACGACGGCAGACCCGTTCGTCGGCCGCATGACGGTCATGCGGGTCTTCAACGGCAAGATCACCAGCGATCAGACGGTGTACAACCTGACGCGCGGCCGCACCGAGCGCATCGGCAACATCTTCATCCCCAAGGGCAAGGGCCAGGAGCCGGTAACCGAGGCAGGCCCGGGCGACATCATCGCCGTCGCCAAGCTGGCCGTCACCCAGACCAACGACACCCTGGGTGAGGAGGCCAACCCGCTGCTGCTCGATCCCGTGGACTTCCCGACGCCGGTCTACTCGGTCGCGGTCCACCCGAAGACCAAGGGCGATGAGGAGAAGATCGGCTCGGGCCTGCAGCGCCTGGCCGAGGAGGATGCCACCTTCACCGTCCGGCGCGACCCGGTGACCTCCGAGACCATTATCTCCGGCCTGGGCGAGACCCACGTCGACGTGATGATCGAGCGGCTGAAGCGCAAGTTCGGCGTCGAGGCCGTGCTCACCGAGCCGAAGGTCGCCTACAAGGAGACCATCAAGGGCAAGGCCCAGGGCGAGTACAAGCACAAGAAGCAGACCGGCGGCCGCGGCCAGTACGGTCACTGCAAGATCGAGATCGAGCCGCTGTACGACGGGGAGTACGAGTTCGTCGACAAGATCTTCGCGGGCGCCATTCCGCTCAACTTCCGCCCGGCCGTGGACAAGGGCGTGCAGGAGACCATGGCCGATGGCGTGCTGGCCGGCTACCCCGTGACCGGCGTGCGCTGCACGCTGCTTGACGGCTCCTACCACGAGGTCGACTCCTCGGAAATGGCCTTCAAGATCGCCGCCCGCAACGCGTTCAAGCAGGCCTTCATGAACGCCAAGCCGGTCCTCCTGGAGCCGATCATGAAGCTGGAAGTCGTGGTGCCCGAGGCGTACATGGGCGACATCATGGGCGACCTGAACAAGAAGCGCGGCCGCATCGCCGGCATGGAGCCCATCGGCGGCGGCAAGCAGGTCATCCGGGCCATGGTGCCGCTGGCCGAACTGCACCGGTACGCCATCGACCTGCGCTCGATGACCCAGGGGCGCGGCCAGTTCACGATGGAGTTCGACCACTACGAGGAGGTCCCGGCCCAGGTCGCCAAGGCCGTTATCGAGGCGTCCGCGGCCAACCGCAAGGAGGAGGCGGAGTAGGCCTCCCGATCCTTCCACCGAAGGAGATCAACGAAGCTCGCCAGCCGCACGGGCAGGCGAGCTTTTCCTTCTCACTGGCGGCCGCCGGTCTCCGGCTCCCCGGCGAGGTGCGGGTGGTTCGGTGCCGCCTGCGCATTCCGCATGTCGCCCTTGCGGGCCATCCGCTGCTTACGCAGATCCTCCCGCTCGATCCAGACCAGCCCCTCGGTGGGCACCTCAGGGTCGACCTCGCCCCGCACCGCCCTGTCGGTGAGGTGCTGGCCTGACGCGTGGGTTCCGGTGACCGTGGTCCGGACGCTTTCGTGGCGGTTCTTACGCTCGGGCATCGCCATCTCCCCCTCGGTGCATAGCCTGCCCGCCGACCGGGCGTTCCATGTCCTGCACCGGAAGGGCCGTGCGCGCCGCGACCCGGTGCGGGGGCGGGGACGGTCGCCGCGAAGGCCAGAGTGTACTTTGCCTTCCCGGGGGAGAACAGTAAGATAGGGTTGAACGGGCCCCAGAGAGGAGTTTGGGAATGGCGGTTGTTCAGCTGGCTCGGGGGCGCCACCGGCGCATTCAGGAAGGGCACCCCTGGGTGTTTCGGGACGACGTGGAGGAAGTGCGGGGCGAGGTGACGCCGGGGGACGTAGTGTCCGTCGTCGATTTCCGCGGGCGCTTCCTCGGCAAGGGGTACATCAACCCGCGCTCCCAGATTATCGTGCGCATGCTGACGAACCGGGACGAGCCCATCGACCGGGACTTCTTCCGGCGCAGGCTGGAGCGGGCCTGGGCGTACCGCCAGCGGGTCCTGTCGGACACGGGCGCCTGCCGTGTGGTCTTCGGCGAGGCCGACTTCCTGCCAGGACTCATCGTGGACAAGTTCGGGTCCGTACTGGTGGTGCAGACCCTTGCGCTGGGCATCGACCGCTGGCTGCCGGACATCGTGGACATCCTCGACGATCTGCTGCACCCCCGGGGCATCTACGAGCGCAACGACGTACCGGTGCGGCACCTGGAGGGCCTGGAGGAGCGCAAGGGCTACCTGCGGGGCGAGTTCGATCCGCGCCTTACCATCGTGGAGAACGGGCTCGAGATCGCGGTGGACGTGGCCGAGGGGCAGAAGACCGGCTACTTCCTCGACCAGCGGGAGAACCGCCGGGCGGTCCGCCCCTACGCGGCCGGCGGGCGCGTGCTGGACTGCTTCTGCAACGTGGGCGGGTTCGCCCTGAACGCCGCCGCGGGCGGTGCGCGGGAGGTCGTCGCTGTCGATGTCTCGGAGCAGGCCCTGGCCGCTGCGCAGGAGAACGCGGTTCGCAACGGCCTGAGCGACAGAATCCGCTTTGTGGCGGGCAACGCGTTCGACATCTTGCGCCAGATGGAAGCGAACCGGGAGCGATTCGACCTGATCATCCTCGATCCGCCAGCCTTCGCCAAGAACCGGGCGGCCCTCGAGGGGGCGGTGCGCGGTTACAAGGAGATCAACCTGCGGGCCCTGCGGATGCTCTCGGAGGGCGGGTTCCTCGTCACCTGCTCGTGCTCGTACCACATGACCCCCGACCTCTTCAAGGCGGTGGTGGCCGATGCCGCCCTGGACGCCCGCCGCCGGCTGCGCCTGGTGGAGGAGCGGGCGCAGGCTCCGGACCATCCCATTCTGGTGGGATACGACGAGAGCCACTACCTCAAGTGCCACATTTACGAGGTGGTCTGACGGCCGCGGCGCAAACCTCCGCCGGATCAGGCGCATAAACGTCAAATAACATCAAATCAGGTCTCCGCGGGAGTGCGGCGGGGAAAACTGAGGCTTGTCGGACGAATGCCGTGTCAGATGGTGCTTGCGCGTTCTCCGGTAAGCGGCTAAAGTGGTAGGCAGAAAGGTCAAATAAAGTCAAGGAGGGAGAGCGGCCGTGGCCAATCTGGCAGACGAGATCGAACGGTACCTCAAAGATCTCCTCCGCAGGTCTGAGACCCTGGAGGTCCAGCGGGCCATGCTGGCCGCCCGATTTGCCTGCGCACCGTCGCAGATTAACTACGTGCTGTCGACCCGGTTTACCCCGGAGCGAGGTTATATTGTGGAGAGCCGCCGGGGTGGCGGCGGCTACATCCGCATCATCCGACTCAAAATCGAGCGCGTCGAGGACTTGCAGGAACTGATCCAGCGGCAGATCGGCGACGCCATCACGCAAGACGAGGCCCTCGACATCGTCGCCCGCCTGTTCGAGCAGGGGATCATCAACGAGCGGGAGGCGGCGATCATGCAGGCAGCCCTCAGGCGGGAGGCGCTGCGTCTTGACCTGCCCGCCCGTGACATGGTGCGCGCCGACCTTCTGCGCGCCATGCTCATGGCGATCCTGCGCTTCTAAGGAGGTGGGTGGTCATGCTGTGCCAACGGTGTGGCCAGCGCGAGGCGACGGTGCATCAGACCGTGGTGACCAATGGCGTGAAGCAGGAGTCCCATCTGTGCGTGGAGTGTGCCCGGGAGGTCGGCGCCATCGCCGATTTCTCCTTCCCGAACCTGTCCATCCAGCACCTGCTGAGCTCCTTCCTCGGGCAGGCGCTGCAGGGGCCGGGGGCCCCGAAAGCGCAGCTGAAGGCTGAGCCGACCTGCCGGTACTGCGGCATGACGTACAGCCAGTTTGCCCAGGCCGGTGTGCTGGGCTGCGCCCGGTGCTACCAGGAGATGGAGCAGCAGCTCCTGCCGCTGATCAAGCGGATCCAGGGCACCACTGCCCACAGCGGCAAAGTGCCGAAGCGAACCGGCGGCATCGCCCGCAAGCGGCGCGACCTGGCGGCGCTGCGGACCCAGCTGCAGGCCGCGGTGCAGAGCGAGAGGTACGAGGAGGCGGCCCGCCTGCGTGACCAGATTCGCGCACTGGAGGCCGAGATCGCTGCCGGAGGTGAGGACCGTGGGCTGGAGTGAGCTGGTGACGCGGGCTTCGAGCCGGTGGACCGAGGGCACGGGACCCCACCCGGAAGTGGTGCTCTCCTCCCGCATCCGGCTGGCGCGCAACCTGTATGACCTGCCCTTCCCGCAGCGCATGTCGGACGCCGACACGGAGAAGCTCCTCAAGGCGGCCGAGGAGGGCGTGCGGGAGATCAACCTGGTCGGCTTCCCGTCCAAGGTGACCCTCTACCGGCTGGGCGGCACGACGCCGCTCGACCGGCAGGTGTTGGTCGACAAGCACCTGATCAGCCCCCAGCAGGCCAAGGACGCGGCGACCAAGGCGGTGGCCATCTCCGACGACGAGTCGATCTCGATCATGGTCAACGAGGAGGACCACCTGCGCATCCAGGTTCTGACGCCGGGCCTGCAGCTTCAGGAGGCCTGGCGGACCGCGTCGCAGGTGGACGATGCCCTGGAGCAGCGCCTTCAGTACGCCTTCGACGAGCAGCTCGGCTACCTTACGGCCTGCCCGACCAACGTGGGCACGGGCCTCCGGGCCTCGGTGATGATGCACCTGCCCGCCCTGGTACTGACCCAGCAGGCCGGGCGGCTGTTCCACAACCTGTCCCAGCTGGGACTGGTGGTGCGGGGCCTCTACGGCGAGGGCACCGAGGCGGCTGGCCACATCTTCCAGATTTCGAACCAGACGTCCCTGGGCAAGGCGGAGGAGGAGATCATCTCCAACCTCGAGGCCATCGCCCGGACGGTGATCGATACCGAGGCACAGGCCCGGCAGCACCTGTACCGCGAGATGCGGCTGCAGATCGAGGACCGGGTCTCCCGGGCCTACGGGCTCCTTTCCAACGCGCGGGTGATCACGTCGGAGGAGGCGATGCGGCTCCTCTCCGATGTGCGGCTCGGCGTGGCTCTGGGGGTGCTGCCCGCCATCAGCTACCGCACGCTGAATGAACTCATGATCGCGATGCAGCCGGCGTTCCTGCAGCGGGCGGAAGGACGGGAACTGAACCCGCTGGAGCGCGACGTGAAGCGGGCGGCGCTCATCCGGTCGCAACTGGCGGCCTGATCGTGCCGTATCGGTGCGCCGCGCGCGACGGACCCAAACGGTGAGACCACGGGATTTCGGCTCCCGCCGCAGGCCGTACGGGCGGCGCCGATCGGGACTGATCGTCTGCACGTACCGTTCAGCTTCGGCTTCATGTGCAAGACAGTGTAGCGTGTCGGTTCGTGTCCCCTGATTGCCGTGTGTGCTGTTCGGTCTTGGGTACGGCGAGGCACCGTGTACCATATTGGGTCTGATTCCATGGTAGGCAGTGCACACCGAGCGGACGCGGAATAGACAGGAGGATAGGGGGTAAGTCACGCATGTTCAGCCGCTATACCGAACGGGCCCAGCGCGTGATCGTGCTGGCCCAGGATGAGGCCCGGCGTTTGAACTATGACTATGTGGGTACGGAACATCTGCTCCTGGGGCTGATTCGGGAGGGCGAGGGCATCGCCGCCAAGGCGCTGCAGTCGCTGGGGATTCAGCTGGAGCAGGTCCGGGCCGAGGTCGAGAAGATGATCGGCAAGGGCTCCGCCTCCACCCGGGGCGAGATCGGCTTCACGCCCCGGGCCAAGAAGGTGATGGTGGAGCTGGCGATCGAGGAGGCGCGCCTCCTGGGCCACAACTACGTGGGCACCGAGCACATCCTCCTGGGCCTGATCCGGGAGGGTGAGGGCGTCGCGGCGCAGGTGCTGCAGAACCTGGGGGCCGACCTCGACCGGGTGCGGAACCAGGTGATCCACCTGCTCGGCGGGGTGCCCAACCCGCCCTCGGGTTCGGTTTCCCCGGGTGTGGCCAAGGCCAAGGGGCCGAAGACCAGCACGTCCACGCTCGACCAGTTCGGCCGCGACCTGAACCAGATGGCGCGCGACGGCAAGCTCGACCCCGTGATCGGCCGGGAAAAGGAGATCGAGCGGGTCATCCAGATTCTCTCCCGCCGCACCAAGAACAACCCGGTCCTGATTGGCGAGCCCGGCGTGGGCAAGACCGCCATCGCCGAGGGGCTGGCCCAGCGGATCGCGGAAGGGCGCGTTCCGGAGATCCTGAAGGATAAGCGGGTCGTGGCCCTGGACCTCGCGTCGCTGGTGGCCGGCTCCAAGTACCGGGGCGAGTTCGAGGAGCGGCTGAAGAAGGTGATGGAGGAGATCCGCAACGCGGGCAACATCATCCTCTTCATCGACGAGCTGCACACCATCATCGGCGCCGGCGCGGCTGAGGGCGCCATCGACGCTTCCAACATCCTCAAGCCGGCCCTGGCCCGCGGCGAGCTGCAGGCCATCGGTGCGACCACCATCGACGAGTACCGCAAGCACGTCGAAAAGGACGCCGCCCTGGAGCGGCGCTTCCAGCCGGTAATGGTCGACGAGCCGTCCCCGGAGGACACCATCAAGATCCTGAAGGGCCTGCGGGACCGCTATGAGGCCCACCACCGGGTGGAGATCACCGACGCCGCCATCGAGGCCGCAGTGCGGCTCTCCGACCGCTATGTGACCGACCGGTTCCTGCCCGACAAGGCCGTGGACCTCATCGATGAGGCCGCCTCCCGCGTGCGCCTGTCCACCTTCGTGGCCCCGCCCAACCTGAAGGAGCTGGAGGACAAGCTGGAGGAGGTGCGCAAGGAGAAGGAGGCCGCCGTCCAGGGGCAGGAGTTCGAGAAGGCCGCCCGGCTGCGGGACAAGGAGACCAAGCTGAAGGAGGAGCTGGAGCGGCTCAAGAACGAGTGGCAGCAGAAGAAGGTGACCTCGAAGTCGGTGGTGACCGAGGACGACATCGCCACCATCGTCTCGCAGTGGACCGGCATCCCGGCCGCGAAGCTGACGGTGGATGAGTCGAAGCGCCTGCTGAACCTCGAGAACATCCTGCACGAGAAGGTGGTGGGCCAGGACGAGGCGGTGGCCGCGGTCGCCCGGGCGATCCGGCGGGCCCGCTCCGGCCTGAAGGATCCCAAGCGGCCGATCGGCTCGTTCATCTTCCTCGGGCCCACCGGCACCGGCAAGACGCATCTGGCCCGGGCCCTGGCCGAGGCCCTGTTCGGGGACGAGGACGCGATGATCCGCATCGACATGTCGGAGTATATGGAGCGGCATACCACCTCCCGCCTCGTGGGCGCCCCGCCCGGATACGTGGGCTACGACGAGGGCGGCCAGCTGACCGAGGCCGTTCGGCGCCGGCCCTACTCGGTGGTGCTGCTGGACGAGATCGAGAAGGCGCACCCCGAGGTGTTCAACATCCTGCTACAGGTGCTGGAGGACGGCCGGCTGACGGACTCGAAGGGCCGCACCGTCGACTTCCGCAACACCGTGATCATCATGACGTCCAACGCCGGCGCCCAGGTCATCCGCGGCGACAAGCAGCTGGGCTTCACCGTGCAGGAGGACGAACAGGGCCAGTACGAGCGGATGAAGAGCCGGGTCATGGACGAGGTGAAGCGGCTGTTCCGGCCCGAGTTCATCAACCGTCTGGACGAGATCATCATCTTCCACAACCTGAACAAGGATCACCTGAAGCAGATCGTCCGCCTCGAGGTGAAGAAGGTCGCCGACCGGCTGAAGGAGCAGGGCGTCACCATGACCATCACCGACGCCGCCCTGGAGAAGCTGGTCGCGGAGGGGTACGACCAGCACTACGGCGCCAGGCCGCTGCGCAGGGCGATTCAGCGGCTGGTGGAGGACCCGCTGGCGGAGGAGATGCTGGCTCACCCGCTGCAGTACGGCGAGCAGGTGCAGGTGGACGTGGACCAGGACGGCAAGATCGTCTTCCGGCGCACGGCCCCGTCGGCCGCGTCGGTGGGCGCCGCCGGCGAGGGCGGGCCGAAGGAGCAGTAAGACGACTGGCACGCGCAAGCCGGGGGAGGGCACACCTCCCCCGGCGTTTTTCGCGCGCCGGTCTTGCGGCGGCGGTGAGCATGCCGGAATCGCCCGGTGCGCACGCCCCCCGGGCGAAGGTGTTCCGCACATACTCGGGCACCCCAGGTTGGAAAGGTATTCTTTCCAACGCGTCAAATATACGAACTAGTACCAATAGGAGGGGGAGATTCGTTCCATGTCGCTGAAGAACTTGTTCGCAGGTCGCTGGGGTGTCATCATCACCGGAATTGCGGTTGGCGTGCTGGCGCCCATTCTCGTGAAGCTGGGCAACCCGGGCAACATGGGGATCTGCGTGGCCTGTTTCAGCCGCGACATCGCCGGCGCCCTCGGGCTCCACCGGGCGGCGGCGGTGCAGTACATCCGGCCCGAGATCCCGGGCATGGTGCTCGGCGCGCTGGTCGCGGCGCTGGTCACAGGCGAGTGGCGGGCCCGGGGCGGCTCATCGCCGCTGGTGCGCTACATCATGGGCGTGATCGCCGCCATTGGCGCCCTGGTCTTCCTCGGCTGTCCGTGGCGGGCGTTCCTGCGGCTGGGCGGCGGTGACTGGAACGCCGCCGTGGGCATTCTTGGCTTCGTGGCCGGGATCTGGGCGGGCACCTTCTTCCTGCGCCGGGGCTACAGCCTGGGCAAGAGCCGGCCGATGGCCCCCGTGATGGGGTGGATCATGCCGGCCGCCATGGTGGGCCTCCTGGTCCTGCTGCTGGCCGCGCCGCTCTTCGGCCGCGATGCAGACGGCAACCCGGTTGGCCCCATCTTCTTCAGCACCACCGGCCCCGGGGCGCAGCACGCCGCCTGGTGGATCTCGCTGCTGGCCGCCCTCGTGATCGGCTTCC